>DASUVB010000196.1:0-10474 GCA_036373835.1 Flavisolibacter sp.
TCCTACGCAATGCGAAGCGCTCACCATGATATCCGCGCAGGTGCTGGGCAATGATGTTGCCATCAACGTTGGCGGATCACTGGGGCATTTCGAGCTGAATGTGTTCAAGCCGATGATGATCTATAATTTCCTGCACAGCGCACGCCTTATCGGCGACGGGTGTGTCAGCTTCAACGACAAATGCGCTGTCGGCATTGAACCCATAGAGGGCAATATCAACAGGCATGTACAGAACTCCCTGATGCTGGTGACTTCATTGAATACCAAAATCGGGTACTACAAAGCCGCGGAGATCGCGCAGAAAGCACACAAGGAAGGAACAACACTCAAGGAAATGGCCGTGAAACTGGGATATGTTACACCAGAACAGTTTGACGAATGGGTGGTGCCTTCTAAAATGGTGGGGGAACTGAAGGTTTGAGGTTTGACACCTTCGCCAAGGCCACGGTGCCCAGGGATGTTTGAGGTTTGACTCTGTCACCCTGAGCCTGTCGAAGGGTGAAGGGCTGGCTCCGCACTCCGGGGTTCTGCGCAAATTTTGGGATCGCAGGTTTGGGTGAAATGGTTTAACAATAGGTGAACGGTGGTTGAACAATAGTTGAACAATAGTTGAACAATAGTTGAACAGTAGTTGAACAATAGTTGAATTTTTTGAAGCCGGAGGCACGGCGATCAAGACGCTGTGGACGTAGTGGTATATGCCCTTAAGCTGTTAACCCGTTAAACCACCCCAAATTGCAGATCGCAGATTTCCGGACTGTCACTCTGCCGCACCGTCGGCAAGCCTATGGTGGTGATGGAGCCTTTCGAAGGGGAGTTGCAAACCGCTGTTGGCACCCTGAGCCTGTCGAAGGGTGTGTTACAAGAAATCCCTGTCACCCTGACGTTTGAAGTAAGCGGTACAGCATTTACCACGCAGTTGTGGTAGTTCTACGTGTTTTTGATCGTAAAATATCGGCGGGTGTGCGCAGGGCTTTGGGCCGGCGCTTTTCTAATTTTTACATAGTGAACAGGTTACAAATATCCGTTCGGGGAAGTCTACTTCATGAAATATATGTACCAGGGGAGGAATGTCCGGCACATAAACAGCATGCTTGCATTTCGAAAAAGCAAATTCTAATTTAACAGTGCGTTCGTAAACATTTCCAATATCCAAAATCCAAGTTGTATGAAGAATCATGCACAGGTGATCCATTTCAGCGGCTACCCCTTAGAAATAGCCGAAGATCGCCCCACCACCCGGAAAAGAAGGGCCACCGGCTCTCTCATCGTCGTCAAATCCGTTGCGCCCATACGCGTGATCAAATCGGTTGAAGACTGGGTCAATGATCCCAGGAACTGGGACGAAAGATGGTTTTGCAGCTATGAATAATTACATGACCTGCGCCTGGTCGCTGACCGTAGAATTCGTGGTAACGGTGGGATGTTCCTCATCGGGTGCCTCCTTGCGGACCAGCCGCTTCTGAAACAGCAGCAGCGTGATCACCCCTATGGAAATGGACGCATCCGCGATATTGAAGATGGGACTGAAAAATTCGAAAGGGCGACCGCCTACAAATGGCAGCCAGTCCGGAAATGTGGTCCTGATGATTGGGAAGTACAGCATATCCACCACCTTGCCGTGCAGGAAAGTGGCATAACCTTTCTCCGGGAACATTCTTGCAACCTGGCTGTACGTGCTTTCTTCGAAAACTAATCCATAAAACAGACTGTCGATGAGGTTTCCCAGTGCACCGGCATAGATCAATGCCGCGCAGATGATAAAACCCTTTGAATATTTTTCCCGTACGATCTTGCCAATGTACCAGGTACCGAAAATGACCGCAGCCAGCCGGAACAGCGTCAGGAAGATCTTGCCCCATTCACCGCCCCACTCCAACCCCCAGGCCATTCCCTTGTTTTCGATGAAGTAAAGCTGGAACCAGTGAAAGCCGAAAACATCCCTGATATGCCCAAGCGGGTACGTGGTCTTGATCCAGATTTTCAACACCTGGTCCACAAGGATGATGACGAATATGATTAAGATTGCAGTACGCAGCTTCACCTGAAAAAATTAAGGGAACAAAGATAAGGGTTGGCCCTCTTGGCCGCTTTTTAAAACGTTAATTCTATTCGTGGAAGTACACTCTTTTCACACGCTGGGAAATCCCTGTCATGACTTCGTAAGGGATCGTCTCCATCCAGGAAGCTACCCGTTGCAATGGAAGATCTGCACCGAAAATGATAACATCATCCCCTTCCCTGACCCCCGGAATATCGGTGACATCCAGCATGGTCATATCCATGCAAACGGTCCCGGTAACCGGCGCCAGGTGACCGTTGACCATCATCCTGCCCCTGCCGTTGCCCAGTCTCCTGGAATATCCATCGGCATAGCCGATACGCACGGTAGCAATGATGGAATCGCGCGTCATGACCGACCTGCGGTTATAGCTGATGGATTCACCTTTTTTCACGGTCCGCAACTGGGCTACAGTTGATCTGAGCGTAGCTACGGCCATGAGATCAGGAAGGCTGCTGTTCTCTATCTCCACCCCGTAAAGGCCGATGCCCAGGCGTACCATATCCATGTGCAGTTCCGGGTGCCGGACCACGGCAGCGGAGTTGGCAATATGCGTCAGGAATGGATACCGGAGGTGTTGCCGCATCGTGTTTACGGCATCCTGAAAACGTGATGCCTGTTGGGCTGTGAAATCATCCTGCAGCGGATCGTCGCTGGCAGCGAGATGCGAGAAAACGGAATGGACCTTCACACAGGAGGATGCGCCGATCCTACGTGACATCTCGATAATATCTGAAGCATCGAAGCCCAACCGTTTCATCCCGGTGTCAATTTCAATATGAACCGGCCACGATGCCAGTCCCTGCATGCCGAGATACTGCTCAAAACTGTCAAGAATATCGAAAGAATAAATGACAGGCTGCAGGTTGTAATCCACGATGGAGCGGAATGATGATTCTTCGGCATTCATCACCATGACCGGCAGTGTGATCCCGGCTTTCACCAGTTCAACGCCTTCATCCGCATAAGCCACGCCAAGGTAATCGGCATTATGATACTGGAGGACGCTGGCGATTTCCGCGCCTCCGCTGCCATATGAAAATGCCTTCACCATGGCCATGGTCTTTGTTCCCGGTGGCAGCAAACGTTGGTATGCCCTGAGATTATGCGCGAGCGCATTGAGGTCAACTTCCAGCACCGTCTGGTGCTGCTTCTGCTCGAAGAGCTGCGCCACCCTTTCAAAGCCGAACGGGCGCGCACCCTTGATCAGAATGATCTCGTTGAAAAAATAGGAGCTGCGAAAATCCCGGATGAGGTCATCGGTAGAAAAGTAAAAATGATACTGCACATCTTCAGAAAGCTGGTGCCGCAACACATCATGCAACCGTTCCCCCACGGCGATGACCCTGTGTACGCCATGCAGGAACAGCATCCTGGCTATGGCGGAATACAATTCCTTTTCGTCGCGGGATGCCTGTTGGAACTCAGACAAAATCACGGTCTTCCGCAGCCCCGAGCTTTGCTGTTCCTGGAAGTCCAGCGCGATCTTCAGTGAATCGGTATCCGCGCTGTAGCTGTCATTGATAAAAAGACAGCCGTTCATTCCATGTCGCAGCTGCAGGCGCATGTCCACCGGGTGCAGCTCGCGGAAGCGTGTCCGCAGTTTTCCTTCATCTGCTCCCAGCTGTAATGTTACGCACCAGCAGGTAACAGCGTTCTGGATCGACGCATCATCTGTAAACGGGATAACAATGGACTTCTCCTGGCCGTGGTGGATTGCAGTAATGTTGGTATGATCCGCACGTTTATCGACCGCCCGGACTGAAAGTGTCGCATCTCTCCCATTCCAGGTGAACAGGCGGGAAGGCACCTGGCGTACGCGTTCCGCAGGGCCTATTACGGCTTCGGCGCGCTGGAACAAACGCAGCTTCTCGGCCAGCTTCTGCTCTGTTGAATCAAAATTTGCGCTGTGCGCGTCACCAATATTCGTCAGTACGCCGATGGTCGGGCGGATCATATTTTCCAGGCGGTCCATTTCCCCGGGCATCGATATCCCGGCCTCGAAAATCGCCAGCTGATGATCGTGGTTCATCTGCCAGACGCTCAGCGGCACACCCAGTTGCGAATTGTAACTCCGGGGGCTGCGCACGATCCGGAAGTCCTCGTGGAGCAGCTGGTACAGCCACTCCTTGACGATCGTCTTCCCGTTGCTGCCGGTAATGCCGATTACGGGTATGTCAAACTGCTGCCGGTGGTGAACGGCAAGCTGCTGCAGCGATGCGAGTGTGTCATTAACCTTTAAAATGGAAGCATCCGCAAGCGAAGCCGCATCAACCTCGCTGTCTACAATGAAATTGCGAATACCCTTCCTGTATGCGTCGGCTATAAAATCGTGGCCGTCATGCCGGCCTGTTCGAATGGCAAAGAAAACGGAAGTCGCTGCGAACAGGATATTGCGGCTGTCATAAGCGAGATGCTCGATAACAGCAGCATTTCCCTGCTGTACCATGCGGCCACCGGTGATCCCGGCAATGGATGATAGGGTGTACACCTATGAATTACATTTTAGTGTTCACTTTCCGTTCAACAGGAGCATACCGTGCACGCCTTAACTGCAGGTAAATAAGTCCTGCAAGAATTACCAGCAGCACAGGGACGGCGATGGTGATGACCTGCCATTTCGTTTTTTCCGCCGCTACCTTCGGCATATCCAGCGTCCTCACTACTATTTCTTTATTCCTGGATTCTATGATAACATTCCGGGCTGTTACGTATTCGAGGCAGTTCAACAGAAAGTTTCGATTAGCATTTGGCAGTTCAAACTGAGAACCCACGGTAAACAGGTTCATGCCCATGGGCAACGGCCCCTGCCGGGGCGATACATCATTGAGTACAATGTCGCCATCGGAAACGACGATCATCTTTCCCCCGCCATTACCTGCCTCCCTGAAACCGCCAAACGCTCCCAGGCTGTCCGACAGCGCACGACTGAGCCGGGATTTGAAAAAAGACGTGAAATTCCCTTCCAGCAGCACAGCGGCCGGGATCCCGCTGCGTTTGAAAAGTGCATCCTCGGGTGTGTTCCGGTTTTCGTTAGGACTGATCAACGCAGGTGTGCTGATGGTCCTGGAATTGGCGGAGCTCCGGAGCAGGAATGTTTTCGTGATGCCGGGAACTTCAACGGTATCAATAGAGTTCACGTACCTGCCGGCAACAAGACCCAGGTTCTTATTGATGATGTGATTGTTCGGTGATTCGAAAAGCGGGTAATAATTCCAGTGCAGGAATTCGTATTGGGGCTCTGAAGCACTTCCGCCCACTGCGAATGGCAGGAAGTCGCACTGGAGGTCCATGAGCAGATCCGGGTTGATCCGCGCGCCATAATGAAACAGCAGGTCCTGTATGTCGAGGTCGCGTTCGTAGGCGATCAGCTGTGACTTAAAACGAAGGCTGTCCTCTTCGGCATGGAGGTTGTCTATGAACCACAAGATCCTGCCACCGCGCATCAGGTATTGGTCCAGCTTGAGCTTGTCAGTCTCAGAGAATTTCAGCGACGGCTTCACGATCAGCAGCGCGCTGATGGTATCCGGTCCTGGTACATATGGTTGTCGCGACATATCAAAAATGTTGAAATTGTAGGGGCCACCCAGCTGCTGCACGATATCGTATGACTCAGGACCGACAGGTTCGCCATGGCCGGTTGCATATACAACTGTCGGCCGCACGGGGCTTATGAGCTGGTCTATTGACCTGGCGAACTGGTATTCCATCATCGCCTCGGCGTTGTTCATTTCTGCCACCGTTATACTGCGACGGCTGTTCTCGAATAACTCGACGGCTTCGCGGCGGTTGTTGTACGTGGCGATCGCATACGGGAATGCAAACCGTTGCTCCTGTCCTGCCTTCACCTGCACAGTGATGTTGATCGGCTCAATCCCCATCCTGCGAAGGGAATCTGCCCAGGACTTCCCATCCCCGGCATCATCAGCCGGATCGATGAAGCGGTAGCGAATGCGGGAAGGATTCACATCGCGCATCACCCGCAAAAATTCTGACGTGGCGTTCTCAAGTCTCCGGAATTCCGCAGGCAGGTCGCCGGCGAGAAAAACATCCAACTGCAACGGTTCATCCAGGTTACGCAACAGTTCCCGGCTGCCCTGTGTCAGTGAGTACCGCTTGTCCTCTGTCAGGTCAACCCTTGAATGGAAGCTGCCTGCTATAACATTAACCAGGACCAGGCCGGCCACAAGGGCAATCCACCAAAAAATATTTTTCTGATTCCGCTTCATCTTTTACTGAGGTTTTGCCGGGTAACAAGCAGGAAGAAAATAACAAGGCTGATGAAATATACCAGGTCGCGCGTATCGATCACGCCGCGGCTCAGGCTCTGGTAGTGAAAGTCGATGCCAAACATCGCCAGGTAATAGTCCGCGCCTCCCTGGAATACTTCCAGCTGGCTGATGGCGGTAAATCCGTAATAAAAAAGTGCGGAAGCAATAAGGCTTGCGATGAAAGCGACAACCGCATTCGTGGTGAAACTGCTCATACATATGCCGATCGCGATAAACACTGCTGTCAGCAAAAAAAGTCCAAGGTAAGAGCCGGCTGCGGCGCCCGCGTCGATGCCTGTCCCGGAAGCAAGGTGGTTCACGGTAAAATAATAGACAGCCGTGGGCAGCAGCGCGATGACAGCCACCGCGAGACTCCCGTAAAATTTGCCATTAACCACCTGCCAGCTGCTCAACGGTCGTGTCTGCAGGATCTCAAAAGTTCCGCTCCTGAATTCGTCTGAAAAGCTGCGCATGGTGATAGCCGGTACCAGCAGCAGCATGATCCAGGGCGCCAGCGCAAAGAAACGGTCGAGCGTTGCATACCCGCTGTCGAGAATGTTGTCCCTGAAAACAAAAAGTATCAGCCCGTTGGCGAGAAGAAAAACGATGATGGCAATATATCCGGTGAGGTTGCTGAAAAACTGTCTTAGTTCCTTTTTACAGATTGACCACATGCATGCAAAATACAAAGCTAACAGTTACATCCCAGAACTTCGGAAGCGTTCGTACGCAATACCGCGCACCGGCAGAATGAATGGTACACCAGCGAACAACTTATACTGCGAAGCTCTCGCCACAGCCGCAGGTGCGCGTGGCATTCGGGTTGTTAAAATAAAATCCTTTGCCGTTCAGGCCATCGGAGAATTCCAGCGTGGTGTTTACCAGGTAGAGGAGGCTTTTCATATCCGTAACCACCTTCAGGCCGTTGTGCTCGAACACCTGGTCCTTTGGCTTGATCTCGTTGTCAAAATCCATCTTGTAACTGAGACCCGAACAACCGCCGCCCACAACACTTACGCGGACAAAATATGACGGATCGTTCCCGTGACCTGCTTCTGCCAGCAGTTCCATCACTTTTTCCTTCGCCTTGTCACTGATAAAAATGGCATTATCTGTTGCTAACATAGTAATCGTTTCAAGTTGTTTTAAAATTATGATCATTTGTCCAGGAAGCGCTCATTTCCCGCAGTGCTGCCACTGCCCTGGTGACCTCCCCGATCGTATATTCAATTTCTTCTTCCTGCGTGAACCTGCCCAGACTGAATCGCACGGAACTGTGTGCCAGCTCGTCCGAAATCCCGAGCGCCTTCAGAACGTGCGACGGTTCCAGCGATGCAGAAGTGCATGCAGCGCCTGAAGAAACGGCGATGTTTTTATTGACAGCCATCAGCAGCGCTTCCCCATCGGCATTCGCAAAACGCAGGTTGCTGACGTGCGGAAGCCGGTGTGCTGTACCGGCATTCACCGCCACTTCGCCAACAGAAAGCAAAGCATCCTCAAGCCTGTCGCGCAGCGCAGCCAGTCGCGTTCCCTCCTGCTCCATCGCCTGCTGGCTTAATGCACAAGCCCTGCCAAAACCTACGATCCCCGGGACATTCAATGTGCCGCTGCGCATGCCTTTTTCATGACCACCACCATGGATCAGCGGTAAAAGCTTCACCCGTGGATTCCGCCTGCGGACGAACAATGCGCCTGCGCCCTTAGGGCCGCACATCTTGTGCGCGCTAAAAGCGAGCAGGTCCACCATATCTTCATTCACGTCTACCGGTATCTTTCCTGCAGCCTGCGTGGCGTCTGTGAAAAACAATATGCCGTGCCTCCTGGTAACAGCACCAACCTCTTTCACCGGCATGATGGTGCCGGTCTCATTATTCGCGTACATCATGGCCACCAGGACGGTATCCGGCCTCATCGCTGCTTCGACTTCTTCCGCGGTAACGCGACCGTCGTGATGCACCGGGAGCCAGGTAACTTCAGCACCCTGCTTTTCCAGGTAGCGGCAGGTATCAATCACGGCGCGGTGTTCTGTAACGCAGGTGACGATATGCCGTCCTCGTGAGGCGTATGCTTCAAAGACTCCTTTTATGGCCAGGTTTACGGCTTCGGTTGCCCCGGAAGTAAAAACAATTTCGCCGGGCTCCGCACCGATGAGGGCCGCCACCTGTTCGCGTGCAAACTTCACCGCCTCCTCAGCTTCCCAACCGAATGAATGGCTGCGACTCGCCGCATTGCCGAAATGCCGGGAAAAATAGGGCAACATGGCTTCCACCACCGCCGGATCGCAGGGTGTCGTCGCATTATAATCAAGGTATACCGGGAGCTGCAGCATGTTATCGTTCGAACATCAAATTTACCTCAAAAGGCGGGTTTCGCGAAGGAAGTGGGGGAAACCCCGCTAATTTTACCATATCTGTAAAACCCCGGTCATGTTAAAGGTTGAACACATTGGTATAGCTGTTAAGTCACTGTCAGATTCCATCCCTCTCTTCGAAAAACTCCTGCAGTCGCCGTGCTACAAAACAGAACAGGTGGTCTCGGAACAGGTGCATACTGCATTTTTCAGGCAGGGGGAGACGAAAATAGAATTGCTGGAGTCAACAGACCCGGCGGGCGTGATCAGCCGGTTTATTGAAAAGAAAGGTGAAGGCATGCATCACATTGCCTTTGAAGTGGCTGATATCAGGGCCGAAATGGAACGCTTGCAGGCAGACGGCTTCATCCTGTTGAACAAGGAGCCTAAGAAAGGTGCAGACAACAAGCTGGTATGCTTTCTTCACCCGAAAAGTACAAATGGTGTTCTACTGGAGCTCTGCCAGGAAATACACGCCACACCATAAAATAACCCCAGGTAGACACCCGGGGTACTATTCCTCAACGCCTAAAAAACAATTTAGAGAATAACTTTCTGCGCGCTGGCCATGCCACGGCTGTCGTTTACCGAAACAACATAGCTTCCCTGCAGGGCTACCGGGATCGTAACCTGGCCGGCAGGGTTGTTCAGCACCTGGCGGTTCAGCACCTGCCCGTTCAGGGACATCACCTGAACCTGTACCTTACCCTTTACCTCTGTTGTAAACTGCAGGATGATGGTGTTAGTGGTTGCGAAAACCTTCACATCCTGCGCCGCATGGCTCTTCAGTGATTGAATCGATGTATAAGTAGACCGTCCGTCAATGTCGACCTGCCTGATGCGGTAGTAAACCACGGCGGCAGTAATATTTTTATCTGTATAAGAATAGTATTTCATCGTGATGCTGTTCCCGGCGGCAGCGATTTCTGAGGCTTTTACCCATGTATTGCCGTCAAGGCTTCTCTCCACCTCGAAGGCCCGTGCGTTGACTTCCTGGGAAGTTGACCATTGTACCAGCACATCCTGGTTGCGGCGCGCCACAGTGAAGCTTGCAAATTTTACAGGAAGGGCGGAAGTCATAGCCGGGGAAAATCCGTAGGGAGAGGTACCTGTGTACTGTGAAGCAGCAGCCAGGCCCGTAATCATGCCCTCATTGCCAAGGTACTTGGAAACACCCCCGATCGTGATCTTCTCGGAATTATTACCATTGGTGTTCTGGATACTGCCACCGTCGAAAAGGATGATGAAGCTGTTGACACCAAGATCCAGGCGGCCCACCTTCATTTCAATCGTGCCGTAGACCTTCAGGTAGATTGCAGCGGTAGAAAGGCTGACGTTATTGTCGATCAGCAACGTAGTTCCGGCGGGAACTACCACGGTATCAGCATCCTGGGGCAGACGACCTTCGCTCCAGGTAGCCACCTGTGACCATTTGCCATTTGACAGAACTGTATTAACCGGGGCTGCTGAAGTAATGAGGGAGAAAAGGATACCAGCTACAATAAAGTAGAATTGCTTCATAATTACGGATTATAGTTTTATTTAGGGTTGCTAAGAAAACCAGTTAGCCACTTCTAAGTGTTTGTGCTTATCGGCCTCATCAGCGGGAGCAAAACTAACCGGCCATTTTTCAAAATGCAAGTATTTCTACTTTTTTTTTGGTGTTTTCCGCAATTTTTTTTCTAAAATAAATATAACTATTTGATTTTCAACATCTATCTTCTAGGTGTTTTTTTGTAGTGTTCCTAAGTCAAAAAGGTAAAAAGTCAGGATTTTCGATCCTACGGTATC
>DASUVB010000197.1:0-2698 GCA_036373835.1 Flavisolibacter sp.
TCCTCTTCTCGGTTTCTGTCAGTTCTTCGTGCCGCGATAGTGACCAGAATTTATCCGTCTTGGCAGCTGCCTCGGGGAGCTGTATCACTTCTTCCATTTTCCGGTTCTTTGCCAGCTCGCGCACGACCGTCGAATCATTCACGGCCACATTGCGGTAAGTAGTTGTCTTGCGGCCAATAAAAGACAGACTGCTCTTCCCGATCGGGTTGATATCCACCACGAATTTGTCTTTCGAGAGGAACCAGGTGCTGTCATTGATCAGTTGGTATTCCTGGATCAGGCTCAGTCGCTCCACGAAATTCAAATTTGCTTCCTTTCCAAGGCGGAGCGTCATTTTCTGGATGGCCATCGTAGTATCGTGCACCCAGCAATCGCCTTCGAAGGTGTTTTCTCCTTTGCGCTTTGGAGAGAACAGGAAATGGATCAACCGCCGGCCGCCGACATATTGCGTATCCGCCACCTTGTAATTATAGTACTCATCGCCATTGTCACTGATCGGGCTGACGAACTGCTTGTCAAAAACAGGAATATAATTGTTGTAGAAGTTCACATTCTGGTCCATGCCGCCGGTGAGCTTCATGATGCTTTCATTGTCGATCCCCAGGGTATTGACGGCACGGATCACCTCGCGACGTTTGCGCGGAGACTTCTGGTAATAATAGTCTGAAATGGTTTCGGTAAGATATGCCGGCAGGTATGCTATTCCCTCCGTTGTGTCCATATTTTCAAAGATGAAACTGAAGGGACGCAGCAACTTTGCCTGCGAGAGCTTTTCCTTGTTGAGGTTTTTAAGGTCCAGTTCCAGCTTGTTGTATAATTCGTATGAAAAGTTGTCGAAACGATACCGGTCATTGAAAGGCTTTCTTTTTACAATGCGCCGCCACATGATCAGGCCGCGGTTGATCTTCTTCCGGATCACCACTTCACCCGTTATCTTTCCGGGTACCAGTTGAATGGGCAGGTACACCGTGTCATTCCCCGGTTGTGGAGGATCGACCATGAACACCATATCCTGGTACCCGACAGAAGTAATTTCAAGTGAGTCCGTTGGCCACTGGCTGAAATGGAAGGTAAAGGCGCCGGATGAATCAGCCAGTTTGCCGATGCCGGTGGTTTTGAATCGGACTGACGCGAATGGCACGGCTTCGCCGCTATGCTGGTCGCGGATCCTGCCGCTGAACACCTTCTGTGCCTGCATGGTTGCGGGCACCAGAAGTGCCAGGAGCACAACTATATGCAGGTAGCCAGGTTTTCGCGTCAACGGCATCCATCAAAAATAACGGCTGAATCCGTTAGTGCCCATACCCAATTGGTGGCTACAGGTTAACATTTAGTAGTTTTTAACGTTTAACTGGTATGATTTTTTGACCCCTTCACAAAACAAGTGTTATGAAAGGAAGCAGAAGTCAGAATAACCAGCAGAACAAACAGGAAGTGGGCCATCGCCCGCGCCCTGATATCCGTGACAACCTGGACAGCCGTGAAGGTGAAGAGCAGATGACGAAGGGAGACGATATCACGCACAACACCCGTGAAAAAAAATCCGGGCATTTGAAGAACCGGGGAAAGGATCGTTCCAGGTAACCTGTAATTATTGGCCGGCGATGCCCGGCCTTTTTTATCAGCAACAGGTTTGCTGAAGAAAGATGGGCATCGGGGGAATACGCCGACATAAACAAAAAATCCCGCCGAACGGCGGGACTGGTTTTCAATTACATGGAGTAATTGAAAAATGATGCCTGTAAAAGTCGGTAAACCATTCAAACATCACGCTGCAGGTCCAAGAATAATGCCAATGACAACAGCCTGATGCAGCAGGTACCTGTTACAGCATTTGGACGGCCTGCGCGCGTCATCTTCAACAAAAGCACAAACCCCTATATTTGTGCCTAACCAAAACGGGTTTGATGGCACAACAATTTGACGATTTTGAAGCCAACCTGGCCGGTGAGGAAGGTAAGACCGAAGAATCGAAGAGCAGCTGGTTCAAACGGTTGAAAAAAGGAATAACCACCCCGTCATCAGAGAAAAAAGAAGCTCCGGAAGGCCTGTGGACCAAGTGCCCGGAATGCAATTATATCTGTACAGTTACTGACCTCAGGGAAGCGCTTTTTGTATGCCCCAAGTGCAATTACCATCATCGTATCGGAAGTAACGAATATTACGACATCATATTCGACAACAAAGAGTTCAGGGAATTGTTCGATAATATCCGTGCAAAGGATTTCCTTGGTTTTACGGATCTGAAACCTTACCAGAAACGACTGGAAGAAACCTGGTCGAAAACAGACCTGAAAGACTCAATGCGCGTGGCGGCAGGGAAGATCAATGGGCATGAAATCGTGGTGGCCTGTATGGACTTTGAATTTATTGGCGGCTCCCTGGGCAGCGTCATGGGAGAAAAATTCAGCCGCGCCGTGGATTACTGCCTGGAGCACAGGCTGCCGTACATGGTGATCGCCAAGAGTGGTGGTGCGCGCATGATGGAAAGTGCTTTTTCACTGATGCAGCTTGCCAAGACAAGCGGTAAGCTGTCGCAACTGTCGGACGCAGGCATCCCTTATATTTCGTTCCTCACGGATCCGACGTTCGGCGGCATTTCCGCGTCTTTCGGTATGCTTGGAGACCTGATCATCGCTGAACCGGGTGCGCTGATCGGCTTTGCCGGTCCGCGGGTGATCAAGGAAACCATCAAGAA
>DASUVB010000198.1:0-20441 GCA_036373835.1 Flavisolibacter sp.
ACCTGAAAAAATCGGGGTGGTTCATCCTGCTCGCGGTATGCACGCCGGCCCTGACGGATCTTTTAAGCAGCCACATTGTAAAGGAGAATATTTTCAGGCTGAGACCGTGCCGGGATCCGAATATGCTGGGGCAGATCCGGGTGCTGGCCAGCTACTGCCCTCAAAGCTCCAGCTTTACCTCGTCACACGCCGCCAACCATTTTGGCCTGGCGACATTTTTAAGCATGGCGCTCCGAACTGTAACGGGCAAGTGGATCTACCTGACATTCCTGTGGGCACTGCTGATCGTATATGCGCAACTCTATGTGGGTGTACACTATCCTACCGATATTCTGGGTGGCGCTTTCATAGGTGTTGTGGCAGGACTTTTGACTTCCTGGGTATTTGTGCATAAGGCCGGCGTTTTTGTTAAAGACAACCAAATCAAGTAATGGAAGTTCTGATACTTTTCGGATTGATATTTTTGAATGCATTGTTCGTGATGTCGGAGATCGCCCTGGTGTCAGCCCGCAAGACCAGGCTGGAAATGATGGCAGAAAAGGGAGATAAGAAAGCGGAGAGGGCCCTGGAACTTGCGAACAACCCTGACATATTTCTCTCCGCCGCACAGATCGGCATTACGCTGATTGCCATCCTTACGGGTGTGTACTCCGGTGAAAAATTCAGCAGGCACCTGACGCCCATCTTTAACCAGTTCCTTGTCCTTCAACCTTACTCGGAAACGATCGCCACCACGATTATTGTAATTGTCGTCACTTTTCTTTCTATCGTTTTCGGCGAGCTGATCCCGAAGCACATAGGCCTCCAGAACGCAGAGCGGATCTCGAAGATGGTTGCGGGCCCCGTGCATTTCTTCGCCAGGATCACCCATCCCATCGTGTGGCTGTTGAACAAGACCAGCAGCCTGATTTTCCGCATCTTCAACATTAAGAGCAAAAAAGATGAATCGATGACGGAAGAAGAGATCAAGGCGATCATCAGTGAGGGAACAGAATCGGGTACCATTGAAGAGGAAGAGCGTGAGATGATCGAGCGGATCTTCCATCTGGGGGACCGGAACATCACGTCGCTGATGACCCACCGCAGCGACATCATCTGGTTCGACCTGAACGACAATGAAGTGATCATCCGGGACAAGATCGTTGGGGAACCGCACTCGGTCTACCCGATCTGCGACGGCAGCATTGACAACATCAAGGGCATGGTGTCCATCAAGGACCTGTACATCATTGATGATTTCACGCTGTTCCGCGACGTAGTGCAGCCTGCGCTGTTCGTGCCGGAGAACAACACGGCTTACCAGGTCATGGAAAAATTCAAGGAGACGAAGAGCCACTCGTGCTTTATTGTTGATGAATACGGCAGCCTGCAGGGCATGATCACCCTCAACGATATCCTGGAAGCGATCGTCGGGGACATCCCGCAAACCGGCGACCTGGATTACGAGATCCGGGAGCGTGATGATGGCACGTACCTGGTGGATGCCCAGATCCCGTTCTATGATTTTCTCAGCTGGTTCGGAAAGGCCGACTGGGCCAGCGAGGAGGAATATACTTTCGATACCCTGGCGGGATGCGTCCTTCATGAACTGGAGCATATACCCGAGACCGGAGAAAAGATGACCTGGCGCGGCTTCGAGATAGAAGTGATGGACATGGACGGGCACCGCATTGACAAGGTGCTGGTGAAACCGAGCAGGGAGATCATTGACGAAATGGAAGAGGAAAAATAATAGTGCAGTGCAAGGTCAGTAGTTAAAACCGGAAAGCTGCTTCCGCTTTGGGGTATTCGAGCTTGTGGCTCTGGCGTTTCCCATTCACCGTTACGTGCAGTATGTTGACCTGTTCCTGTTTGTAGTCGTACAGGATATTATTCCGAACAGTGATCGCCTGCACAGATGAAATGCCGGCCGCTTCGAAATAGCTGTACACCGATTCGCGCTCCCTTTCAAAGCCGATAAATGAAAGCTGCAGTGGAACACCGTCCACCGTGATCGAAAAATGGGTTGCGATATATTCCCGGATATATTTTTCAGCGGCCTCGCGGTGCTGCGCCGCGGTGAGATCTACCGGTGCCTTGAAATATTTCTCCAGTGCCTTCTCGAAATCATCTGTAAATATTTTGAAGCTGAACTCCATATTTTTCGTGGCTGCGTCGTGGCGGATCTCGGTGACAGAAACATAAAAGGGGTGTGCTGCTGCAGGTTCCGATGAGGCACCAGAGGACAGCGCAACGGCAGGCACGAGGAACATGAACAGAGCAGGCAACCACTTATACAACATACTTACCACCGGAAAATTATTTTTCAATGGTACAAAACTCTGGATTATTTTGAACCGGTAACCATACAAAAGGTTAAGGTTTGTGCCCATGAGTGATTTCGGTTTTTATTTCACGCTGGGATGGGAACACATCATCTCAACGGAAGCCCTTGATCATATCCTCTTCATCGCAGCCCTGGCCGCCATCTACATGCTGCGCGACTGGAAGCGGGTGATCCTGCTGGTAACTGCATTCACTGCAGGGCATACCATCAGCCTGGTACTCAGCGTGCGCGACCTCGTGACGGCGCCGTCAGACTGGGTGGAATTCCTGATCCCCTGCACCATCCTGTTCACTGCCACCAGCAACCTTTTCCTGAAATCATTTACAGCCACCGCCATACGCATCAATTATCTGCTGGCTTTACTTTTCGGACTGGTGCATGGCCTGGCCTTTGCATCTGTGCTGAAGGAGATCCTGGCCTCGGACCAGGATTTTGTGTGGTCAATGTTCAGCTTCAGCACCGGGCTGGAACTGGGCCAGGTCCTGGTGGTGGGGCTGGTGCTGCTGCTGGCAGAATTGTTTGTAAGCCTGCTGAAAGTGCGCCGGAGGGAATGGATGATCTTCATATCCGCCACCGTTTTCGGACTGGCCCTGCAGATGGTGGTGCAAAGAATTCCCGGGAGGGACAGCGCTTATTTCAAAGAAAACGCGCCTGAAAAGTCGGCGCTATGTAATCGTCTCTTAGCTAAACAACAATACACATGAAGAAAACGCTCCTGTTAATCCTCGCAGGCGCTTTTGCGGCTTCCGTAAATGCGCAGCAGATCCAGAACAACCCCGGTTCAAACCATGGCAACAGGTTTGAACAGCTCGGAACCATCCTGCCTACGCCAAACGAATACCGCACCGCCAGCGGTGCGCCTGGTCCCAAATACTGGCAGCAGCGGGTGGATTACGATATCCGGGCAACACTGGATGAAGTCAACCTGAAACTCACCGGCAGTGAAACGATCCGGTACCACAACAATTCGCCCGATGTCCTGAATTACCTGTGGTTCCAGCTGGATGAGAATGAACACTCCACGGTAAATAATGCCAACTACCAGACGAGCAGTTCGCTGCCCCGCCAGTTGACGGTGCAGCAGATAGAGAGCCTGGAAAACCGTAAGCGTGACAACGGCTATGGCTTCATCATTACAAAACTCACTGATGGAACCGGCAAAACGCTGAAGTATACCATCAACAAGACTATGATGCGCGTGGAATTGCCACAGCCACTGAAGCCCGGACAGCACTTCGTAGTGAACTGCGACTGGAATTACAAGATACCGGATCGCATGACCATGGGCGGCCGCGGCGGGTATGAATTTTTCCCGGAAGACGGCAACCATCTTTTCACGATTGCCCAATGGTATCCCAGGCTTTGCGTGTATAGTGATTTCGAAGGCTGGCAGAACCAGCAGTTCACCGGCCGTGGTGAATTTGCGCTCACCTTTGGAAATTTCAAGGTGCAGATGACCGTTCCGGCTGACCACGTGGTAGGCTCCACAGGGGAATGCATGAATTACCAGCAGAACCTCACCACCGCGCAGTTAGCGCGCTGGCAAAAGGCACAGACCGCAAAGGAACCCGTTGAAATTGTAACACTGGCAGAAGCAAAGGCAGCTGAAAAAAAGAAAAGCTCCCAAAAGAAAACGTGGATATTCAAGGCCGACAATGTACGTGACTTTGCATGGACCTCATCGCGCAAATATGTGTGGGACGCCATGCCCGTGCAGATCTCCGGAAAGAAAATAATGTGCATGAGCTTTTATGCAAAAGAAGCTTACGGTCTGTACCGGCCTTATTCGACGAAGGTGGTAGCGCATACGCTGAATGTATACTCGAAATTCAGCATTCCCTATCCCTACCCTGTTGCGCAAAGCGTGGAGGCTTCCAGCGGCATGGAATATCCCATGATCTGCTTCAATTTCGGAAGAACGGAAAAGGACGGAACTTATACTGCCTCCACCAAGAATGGCATGATCGGTGTGATCATCCATGAAGTGGGCCATAACTTTTTCCCGATGATCGTGAACAGTGATGAGCGGCAGTGGACCTGGCTCGACGAAGGCCTCAACACCTTTGTGCAGTACCTCAGCGAAGAGCTTTGGGACAACAGGTTTCCAACAAAAAGAGGCCCGGCGTATTCCATTGTCGACTATATGAAGTTGCCGAAGGACCAGCTCGAGCCTATCATGTCGAATTCGGAAAACATCATCGCCTTCGGCGCCAATGCATACTCGAAGCCTGCCGCGGGTCTCAACATACTGCGTGAAACGATCATGGGCCGTGAACTTTTCGACTATGCCTTCCGTGAGTATTCCCGGAGGTGGGCCTTCAAGCACCCCACACCTGCTGATTTCTTCCGGACGATGGAAGATGCCAGCGGCGAAGATCTCGACTGGTTCTGGCGCGGATGGTTCTTTGGAACAGATCCCGTTGACCTCTCACTGGATTCTGTGCGCTATGCACGCGCCGACGCCGACGCGCGGTTTCGCACAACCGACACCATTATGATGCGCACGCTGCCGCGACCGGACGTCAATAGTTTTGAAGACATTTCAAAGATCCGTAACCGCGAAGACGAGCGTATCACCTTTCAGACCGATCGCGATACCAGCCTCCGTGATTTTTACTGGAGGTATGACCGCGGCCTGGAACCATATGATACGGCGAAATATCCTGTAACTGTTGCTCCGCAGATGGAAGCCCTTTCCGACGCCGACCGGCAGAAAGCAGCCACCAAGCACTTTTACGAGGTTACAGTAAGCAACCGCGGTGGGCTTGTCATGCCCGTCATTATCGAATGGACATTCAAAGACGGCACAAAGGAAATTGACCGGATACCAGCCCAGGTGTGGAGGTACAACGAGAACAGGATCACCAAATTCTTTATGAAGGATAAGGAAGTGGCTTCGATCCGCCTCGACCCGATGCGCGAAACCGCGGACATAGACGAAAGCAACAATACATGGGGCGGAACAGCAATTCCCGCCTCGAGGGTTCAGATCTTCAAGAGCAGGCAGGCTGCGGCGCGCGGCCAGTCGCAGGGTATCAACCCAATGCAGAAAGCACTAGAGAAAAAGAAAGACTTCTGATATAAAAAACCACCCGCCCGGGTGGTTTTTTATTTTACTGGTGTCCTAGTGTACCAGTATTTTTTCCGTTGCTATTTTCTTTCCGTCTGCATCCTTCAGCATAACAAAATACACACCTCGTGAGGCGACCGGCATGTCGATGGAAAGCAACTGGTAGCGCTGCACCACCGCAAATTGCCTGCGGTATACCAGGGCGCCACGTGCATCATATATTTCAACCGTCCGGGCTGTTGTGGATCCGGAATGATAATACGCCACCGTGAAACGACCGTTGTTCGGGCTGGGATATACAAACAGCTGGCTGCTGACCGAGTCACCGATGGTGATCGGTTGCGACTGGTTGATGCAGCCATTGGCATCGGTGACCTGCACCATGTAAGTACCGGTACCGGCAACCCCAATTGGCAGTGTGTTACCGCTGACTCCCGGAAGAACGACGGAGTTTTTGAACCATGTGTATGTTACACCTGCGGATGGATTGCTGTTCGCTGTGATCGTTGTCTGAAGCCCCGGATGCAGTCGTGTGTACGGCGCAGCTGAAAGTGTTACCTGCGGCTGTGGGAAAACAGTCAGCCGGGCCGCATTGGAAACGGTGGTTCCGCATTGCCCATTCAGAAGAACCCGGTACCTGTTGTTGTCCAGGGCCGCTGATGCATTATTGATCGCAAGGCTCGAAGTGGTGGCACCGCTGATATTAGAGAAGAAGTTTCCACCATCCGTGCTAACCTGCCACTGGTACGATGTGCTTCCCGCCCCGACTGTGAACGTGGTATTGAAATTCGGACACACCGATCGATCCTGGGGCTGGGCAGTGATGGCAGGTCCGCTGCCCGGCTGCACCATGAACGAAACTATCCTTGATTTTGTGAAGGACCCGGAAACTCCATTAACAGTGACGTTATAAGTGCCCGCTGCAAGACCCTGGATATTGTTCAGTGTAACGACGGTGCTGTTGCCCGGGTTCACGGGGTTGACAGAAAAGCTTACCGAGGTGCCGGCAGGATTACCTGTTGCAGACAAGGATATGGGCCCGGAAAATCCGCCCGATGATGTCGTTCCAAGCGTGACAGATGCAGATGCCTGTGTCGCGCATGCGGCGGATACAGGAGCCGGGTTGTCGAAATCAAATCCTGTTCCTGCTGCCGTGATGGTAAAATTATTATTGGAAATGTCAAAGTAAATATTGCCTACGGCTTCGATTCGCACACGTGCCTGCGTGGTCGGCACCAGCGGGAATGCCAGGATTTCGCTGCCGTCATTAGCGGTTCCTGCCGAGAGCACAACGGGATAGGTCTGGCCGCCGTCGGTGGACAGTGTGATCCGCACACTTGATGTATTAATGGGCGCCGACGATGTACCGGCGACGTTCCATGTAACGGTGGCGGTTGTGCCGCCGGTAATGGTCTCACCGCCATTCGGCGCGGTCACTATGAACGGGCCTGTACCCGCAACGGCATTCACCTGGAAGATACCGGTGAGGCCCGACTGGCAGCCGCTGCCCCCGGAAGTTACGCCCCCGCCGCCCGCACGGTTGTCACGCACCGTCAGCCTGAACTTCATCGTCCTTCCAACAGTTGGCAGGGTTTCGCCTTTCAAACCTCCCATGGTGGCAGCCGGGTTGGCCGGGTAGTTGGCAAGTATCACCGCCATGTCCGGGAAGGTGCGTTGCCCGGTGGTCTTGGGAATGCGTGATTTAAATAACGGCGCCGTGGTGCTGGTTGCGCCGCCGTTCCAGGCTGTGGCCGGGCCAAGATCCCATTGTTCCCATGAATACGTGATGGCATCTCCGTCAGGGTCCGTTGCCGTACCTGACAGTACAAACGGTGTGCTGAGCGGAATATTAGCCGCGTTATTGCTCATGGCCGTGATCTGCGGAATGTTATTGCCGGTGGCGATCACACCCCTGCAGGAGCTGCCGCCTGCCTCTACGAAATTGCTGATCTGGTCGAAGCTGATACCATGGAAGTGCGGATCACTGTTTGGTTGCAGGTTATCCGAACTGCAGATCCCGGCATATGCCTGGATGGTGCTGCCGCTGCCGGGCTCATACGCGTTTGACGCGCTGCGGTTCCCGTTACAGCTGCCGCCCGAACCGTTAAAGGTATGGCTGCCGCCGAACTGGTGTCCCATCTCATGCGCCACATAATCGATATCAAACGGGTCGCCAATGGGAACACTCCTTCCCGTGATGCCTCTTGCCTTTGAAGAGGAATTGCACACCACGCCAAGGCCTGCAAGTCCTCCCCCGCCGGTGCTGAATGTGTGACCGATATCGAAATTGGCTGTCCCGATGTTTGCCGTGATCACGGACTGGCTTTCACTAATTAGAACGGAAGCGTTGTTGTTTCCGGTAAAGGGATCTGACGACGGCGTCATGAATTCAATCAGGTCATTATTATCCACCAGGATCATCCTGATGGCAAGTTCTTTCTCGTATACACCGACAACACGGTTGACCGTGGTAACGATGGCTGCGTGCAATGCAGCAGGTGTGCTTCCTCCCACGGCAACAGCATATTCGCCGGTGCAGGCTACAGCAAGACGATAGGTATACAATTGTGTACCACGACAGGCTGCAGCTACGTTCAGAACTTTATTATGAGTGGAACCGTCAGAACTTTCGTCGGTGGAACAGGTGAAAGGGTAGCTGGTAGTGATGTCTTTTCGGAAATAGCTCATATAGTATTCCGTATTCCCCCGCGCGTACGGGTCGATGTAATACGAACCCATGATGGTCAGCACCTGTGCATGGAATCCAAAGTACGGGTTGAAGTCCATACGCACCGTCGCATACGGATCATCAATACCCTGCCCTGTAAATGTGCGGATTTCCGGGAACTTCTGCTCCAGGCCCTTTTCCTGGATGCTGCTTTCCCAGACCCGGAAGCGCGCCATCTGACCGTCCGGCATGGGCAGCAGGATCACCGGCGCTGTATTCCTATCAACGGATGCCTCGCGGGGAAGATTCCAGAGAAAATCCTTTAGCGCAGGTACGTCCGCAGTCACCAGGCGGAACTGGTCCGGGCGGATCACCCTGCGGGCATAGGCTGGCGCTGCACCCTCGTCTGAAAAAAAGCCGGACTGACCAAATGATGAAAAACTCGAAAGGATCAAAAATAAAGGTAGAATCACCCGGTAGAGGCGCGCCATATTTGCGGTTTAAGCTTGGGGGAATTATTAATGCGGCGTAAGATATATTAATAAAAATATATTGTGACAGGCGGTGCTACATGTTTTCATGCGGTTTGGCCGGACAGTAAGTAGTTCGGGCATGTTAAAGCAATCTCCCACGTCTTTAAAGCTGAGGTCCAGCAGTTTAATTGATCCCGAACACAAGTGGCAACAGCAGCCAGCAGAAAAAAGTGATCAGGATCACCGAAATGATGTTCATGATAAGGCCGACCCGCATCATTTGTCCAAGCCTGATATAGCCGCTGGAAAACGCAATGGCATTGGGAGGGGTGCCCATCGGGAGCATGGACGCGCATGAAGCGGCAAGCGTCATGGGAATACCCAGCACCAGCGGGTGCAGGTTCATGGCAACTGCAAGCCCGGTGACAACAGGGGCAAAAACAATGACCTGCGCTACATTGCTCATTACTTCGCTCAGGAACAAGGAGACAATTGTAACCAGAAAAATGAGCATGAGCCGGTTCAGGGCAAAGCCCGAGAACCACCTGCCTAACTGCTCTATGAGCCCGGCGCTCTCCAGGGCTGTTGCCAGCGCAATACCGCCCCCGAACAGCAACAGGATGCCCCAGGCCATTTTGCGGGTATCGTCCCACTCGAGGAGCGATCGCCCGGTCTCGCTTCCCGAAGGAACCACGAAAAGGGCAGTGGCACCCATAATAGCGATCATATTATCATCCAGCGCACGGACACCCAGGTCGTTGAGAAGGCCTCGCGATATCCACAGTATGGCGGTAGCGATGAAGATCACAAGCACGCGCATCTCAGGTATGGACATCGGCCCGAGCGCACGGATCTCCTGGGCTATCATCATCCTGGTGGAGGCATCCGATTTCATGTGGTTCGGGTACACCCATTTCACCATCACCATATAAAGTAATCCGAGCAGCAGCATGGCGAGCGGCATGCACAGGAGCAGCCATTTTGAAAACTCCACGGGTGCACCGGTCTTCGCATTGATGTACGCCGCATAGGCAACGTTGGGTGGCGTACCAATGATCGTGGAAATGCCGCCGAAATTAGATGCCAGCGCTATCGCGATCATGAGAGATGCGGAGAAGTTGCGGAAACCTTTTGGATCCTGCTGGTTCCCGTTCATTACGTGGATGACAGAAAGCGCGATGGGGAACATCATCATGGTGGTCGCGGTATTACTCAGCCACATGCTGATCAACCCCGTGGCAATGATGAAGCCCAGGATCACCCGGTTGCCGCTGGTTCCCGTGAAGCGGACGATGTTGAGGGCAATACGCCGATGCAGGTTCCACTTTTCAATGGCAAGACCAAGCATGAAGCCACCCATGAATAAAAAGATCACCTTGTTCGCATATGAGGCCGCCGTCTTATCGATCGAAGCAATTCCAAGCAGTGGAAATACGAACAGCGGCAGCAGCGCTACCACGGGCATGGGCAGTGCTTCCGTGACCCACAGCCAGATCATCAGGAAACCGACGGCCACAACCCTCCCCGCACCGGGCGATACGTCAAAAGGATTCCAGAGAAAAAATAAAAAAGCTGCAACAACACCGGCAGCGGTGAAAGCAGGTCGTTTTGGAATGGGGAACTGCAATCAGTGAAATTTGGACTAAAATAAACCATCTGCTGAAAGAACCTGCATGCTATGCGGGGGCCGACGGCAGCGTCGCCAGCTGGACCAGCTCGTTCTGCTGCTTCTTCCAGGCCTTCGTCACCGATCCGTTCGTAATGACGATGTAGGTAACCGGAACGCTGATGTTGTACCGCAACACCTGCTGCAGTACATCCTCGTTGAGGCGCACCGCCGGTTCCTTGCACTCGACCAGCATCCAGGGCGCATGCTGCCTGTCGTAGACGAGGATGTCAAAGCGTTTCCTGATATCGTGCAGCCGGATCTCCTTTTCAAGTGCGATCAGCGTAGCCGGGTACTGCATGGTTTCCACCAGGTACCGGATAAAATTCTGCCGCACCCATTCTTCCTCGGTCAGCAGGATCCACGTCCTGCGGATCTCGTCGAAAATATAGTCCTTATCCTCATTGCTTCGGATGCGAAAACGGGGTGCGGGGAACTGCACGTCGATCATGCATCAAACCTAATGATTAAATTCGTAGCGACAGACCGCCTACGGACCCTGTGACATTCGAAAAAATTACGATGAAGACAAAAGAAGAGATCGTGCGCAACTGGCTTCCCCGGTATACCGGCGAAGCGCTTGAAAATTTCGGAAAATACATTCTCCTGACCAATTTCAGCAACTATGTACGGCAGTTTGCTGCCTGGAACAACGTTGAGATCGTCGGCCTCGACAAGCCTATGCAATGTGCGACCGCAGATGGCATTTCCATCATCAACTTTGGTATGGGCTCGCCGACTGCTGCAACCGTGATGGACCTTCTGACAGCCCTGGAACCCGAAGCGGTGCTGTTCCTCGGGAAATGCGGGGGTCTTAAAAGAAGGAACAAGCTGGGTGACCTCATCCTGCCGATCGCGGCCATCCGCGGTGAGGGTACCTCCAATGATTATTTCCCGCCGGAAGTGCCGGCGCTACCGGCATTTGCCCTGCAAAAGGCAATATCAACCACCATTCGCGATTACGAGGTAGATTACTGGACGGGTACGGTATACACCACCAACCGCCGCGTATGGGAGCATGACGAGGAATTCAAGGAATACCTGCAGAAGGTTCGCGCCTACGCCATCGACATGGAAACCGCCACGATTTTTGCGGTTGGCTTTTACAATAAAATACCTACCGGCGCCCTGCTCCTGGTCAGTGATCAGCCCATGGTCCCGGAAGGTGTAAAAACCGAGGAAAGCGACCGGAAAGTAACAGAGCAGTTTGTGGATCGTCATTTGCGGATTGGCATCGATTCACTCAAGCAGCTGATCAACAATGGCGCTACGGTGCGTCATCTCCGGTTTTGAAGCAACGCTTTTTCAATTTCCGTTGTCAGGTTAAAAAAAAGAAGATGCGTGTATTTGTAACCGTAATATTATCCTTCCTTCTCCTCGCGGGCTTCCAGTGTAAAAAAAGCGCCGTGCAACAGGGCTGCTTCAAGGGAAAGCTGGTTAAAAAAGGGATCTGCATGAATTACACCATCAGCGTGGTTTCCGGCAACATTGATACAAGCCTCGTTGCTGAAACCTGGCAGGATCCAACGACGGGTGTTTCCTATGACAAGGCGTTTGGCCTGGGCAGTCCCTGCAATTTTCCGGATATGGCAGAAGGTGCGGAATTTTACTTCACCATCGGGGCGCCGGACCAGGAATGCGCCGTCTGTATGGCATTCTACCCCACCCCGGATAAAAAGCTAGCGATTACCGTCGTGGACGGACCATGTGATTGAGCATTGTCGTAAATTGACAGCATGCTGCCCCTGCTGGAGATCAGGAACCTTTCTGTTGATTTTGTAACGGGAGACCAAACTACCCACGCCGTACAGGATGTTTCATTTACCGTGAACCGGAACGAGATCGTTGCCATTGTGGGCGAAAGCGGTTCGGGAAAATCCGTGTCATCGCTGTCGATCGTGCAACTGTTACCCAGTCCCCCGGCACAATATCCCTCCGGCAAAATTCTTTTTTCGCCCGATGGTAACACAGCCTCGAACCTGCTTGCAGCATCGACCAGGATATTGCAGGACGTGCGCGGCAACAGGATCGCAATGATCTTCCAGGAACCGATGTCGTCACTCAACCCCGTGATGACCTGTGGCAGCCAGGTTACAGAAGCCATCCTGAAGCACCGGCAGATCCCGGAACGCGAAGCCAGGCAGCAGGCGGTGGACTGGTTTTCCAAAGTACAGTTACCCGATCCACAGGAAATGTTCCATCGTTATCCTCACCAACTCAGTGGCGGACAGAAGCAGCGGGTAATGATCGCCATGGCCATGTGCTGCTCGCCGGACCTCCTGATCTGTGATGAGCCAACCACAGCGTTGGATGTTACCGTGCAGCAGGGTATCCTCAGCCTGATCCGCGATCTCCAGCAGCAGCAACAGATGGGCGTTATTTTTATCACCCATGACCTGGGGGTCGTTTCCGAAATTGCCGACCGCGTGCTGATCATGTACAAGGGGCGCATCGTGGAAATGAATGACACTGCAAGTATTTTCAAAAGGCCGGAACATCCATATACCAGGGCACTGATAGCCTGCCGCCCGGCAATGCATCCGAAAGGCAAGCCACTCCCTGTTGTCGCGGATTTCACCGGCGATCCAAAAGGGCCGGAGCGCGCAATTGTGGCAGCACACCCTCCCGGTCACGTACTCGTCGATGTACAGAACCTGGTCGTACGTTTTCCCGGACGCTCGAACATACTGGGCCGTACTACATCCTGGTTCACTGCGGTCAATGATGTCAGTTTCCAGGTGCTGCAGGGAGAGACGCTGGGGCTTGTCGGCGAATCCGGCTGCGGTAAAACGACGTTGGGAAGGACCATGCTGCAGTTGATCCGGGCCACCTCCGGCAAGATCATTTACAATAACCGCGATATTACCCGGCTTACACAGGACCAGCTGCGGAAACTGCGATCAGATGTGCAGCTCGTGTTCCAGGATCCATTCTCGTCACTGAACCCAAGACTTACCATTGGTGCCGCGATCGGCGAGCCGCTGCAGGTGCATGAAGATATACCCGCGGCTGCGCGGCGTAAGCGCGTGGCAGAACTGCTTGATCGCGTGAGCCTGGCGCCCTCGATGATGAACCGGTATCCGCATGAATTTTCGGGAGGCCAGCGCCAGCGCATTGTTATCGCCCGCGCATTGGCGATGAACCCGTCACTTCTCGTTTGTGATGAATCAGTATCGGCACTGGATGTAAGTGTACAGGCGCAGGTACTGAACCTGCTCAATGAATTAAAACGTGAACTCGGGTTGACCATGCTGTTCATTTCGCACGACCTGTCCGTTGTGCGCTACATGAGCGATCGCATCATGGTCATGAGAGCCGGTGAAATTGTAGAAACGGGACTTGCAGAGGAAGTGTATTTCCATCCGAAACATGCGTACACGCAACGGCTGCTGGCAGCGATCCCGAAAGTTTAATTTAATCCCTCATGTTCAGCAGTAAACTGTAGGGATTGGACTCGTCCTTGTAAAATTCCGCCGCGCTTTTCCTTTTGGCATACACCATGCGCTTCAGTGCCTTACGCAGCTGCTCGTCCAGCGGTTCGCCATCGTCCAGCTTTGTATCGGTGATCTCCGTGAAATCAAAATCGTCTTCCTCATTTTCCGCCAGATCAAATGAATACTGCTTTGCATGGGAAGGCAGCATGCCTACGGAAGCGATCTTCCAGCTGTTATCATCCTTCTTCTGCCTGTATTTAAAAAAGTACACGACACCATTACGGCCGTTATAGTGAAGCGGGAGCTTCTCAACAAACACAAAGGAATCGGGAACATTATAGGTGCGCTTGTTTTTGATTTCACTGCGTGCCAGGTCCATGTGGTTCAGGTACTGCGCAGGGAACAGGTGCTGCATTTTCAGCTCCCTCAAATCGTTATACAGCTCAAAGCGGTAGTCATCTGTTGCCGCAAAAAAGCGGAAAATAGAATCATGCACAGGCTTTTTATGGCGCAGCAACAGCATGGTGGTATTATACTTCAGCCGGTTGTCGCTGCTACCCAGGATTTGCCGGATGAGCTGTGGCACGGCAGGATTCCTGTCCCAGAACGGCAGCAGGAGTGTTGCATAGAGATTAAGCCGGTGGTTGCCCGTTCCCTTGTCCACAGGTACCGTGAGCGCTTCCGTTTCCTCTTCATCCGAATCCTTACGTGCCTTTTCAATCGACTGGTTCTTTTCGCGGATGGTCTGCTTCTTCATCAACTGTTTTGCCTCGATCAGGAATTTGGGAAGATAGGTTTCGTAATCGGTTGCAGTCACCATGCCGCTGTCCACCATCACTTTCAGCAGGTCCATCATCGCTTCTTCGTAGTCATTGACATTGATCAGGGAGAGCAGGTCGGAAAATATTGTCCGGGTCAGCTGCACCGAATCGGTCAACTGGTCCATGAACTCGCTGGCGTAGGAATAGTCGTCATAGGAATACCCGCCGGAGCTTATGTCCAGTACCGGCGGTTCGTTCATCATGATGTCCCGAAAAACCCTGTAGGAATAAGTTGTCTGTTGGTCAAGGAGGCTGCTCAGCGCCGTATACTGAATATCAATCGTGTCGCCTGCCGCGTAGTATTGTGCTTTCAGAAAATCAGCCGATTCCCTGGTCTTTATCTCTGAGAATTTGGAAATGAAATCACGCTTCACGTCCAGGTATCTTTTCTCGTTCCAGGTCAGTGACTGTACCGCTTTTTTCAGGTTCCGGCAGTCAGCAGAATCGAAGTCGATCATATGAATATTGCGGATCGCCTTTTTGTGCAGCAGCGTATCTGTGCTGAAAAACTCCTCGAAAAACAGGGTGGATTTCTTTTCGCGCACATTAACACCGCTTACCGTATCGGATGGTGTAAAGGTTGCAAACACTGAGCTGATAAAAGCGCTGGGTACGGTAAGTGTGTCTGCTTCTGTTTTGATGTTGTAGGTAATCCCATGTCTCGTGAATGTTTTCCCGCGCACGATCCGGCTGCTCCTGGGATCCCCCAGCTCATATTCCAGTACCCGTGTATCATTGGGCAACGTATATTTTTTGCGTTTGCGGAAGACCCAGTCATGATCTGCAGTCCTGAAACGGAGCGTGTCAGTTTCGGAAACAGAATCCTTCGAATAATAATACCGGGAAGGTTTATAGAATGAAATGTATACGAGTTCGCCGGTAGAATCGCTCTTCAGCAATTTATCCTTGTAAGTACCCTTGTCATCCAGCGCCGATTCGTCTTCATTGTTCACCTTATTGAAGTTGTACAGTTCTTCCGGGTACATGTCCATCTTCCGTTGCTTCTCCAGTGCAACCGGTGCCGCCACCTGGAAATACAGGGAAGTATCAGTCTGCGGTGTAGCCGCGCCATAGACAAAAGGCCTGATCGCAAAGGAATTCAGGAACCGTGACATCGTTGCGTTGTCTGTCTTTGCGGTAGCCACGAGCGTGTAGTAGTGCGGACCCTGGATCAGGAACCTGACACGTGCCAATCCCCCGTCCTTATACTGGTACTTTGCATCGAGGCATGGATAGCCGCGCCACGTTCCCTGCTTGCGGCTTACCTGCTTTTCAATGAACTCCGACGCACCGAAGCTCTCTTCCATCAGGTTCAGGTCGAAGCTGTCTTCCTCCACGAAGCTTGTATTGAATACGTCTGTGCGGATCACCTGAAATGCTGTTTTGCTCGAAGCATCAAAAGCCATGAACTGCCAGTTGCCTGCATTATTGATGATGGGCTGGTGGGGCAGCTCGGCTTCAAACCCGCCGAAGCCGGGACTGTAGGTTTTCCAGTCGGTGCTGTACTCCCGCAGCCGGATGCTGCTGAAAAAACGCTCCGCTTCCCTGCTGTTCTTTACATAATCACCATTGCCGCTCACCTTGAACAGGATTATTTCAAATGGAGTAATAAAAATGTGGTAACGCTGGTAATCGCCCCGGCGCGTCCTGTTCATGATATCGAAACCCCGGTAACCGTTCAGCGTGATACTTTCTTTTCGCAGGATCTTCCCCGGGATATTTTCGTACAATACACTGTCCACTTTCCGGTACACATCCGCGGTGGTATGGCCCCACAGGGCAGCGTTGGTATAGATCCGCGACACCATGTAGTAGCTGCCATTGATCATGTCGGCATACTGCTGCTGCCCGAGCAACCCGAAGGATTTTGAAAAGCTGTACAGTTTGCCGGGTGCGTCCACTGAAAAGAACCCGTCGTCGGATGACTGCGGTGATGACTGCACTGGCACATGTATCTTTTCGAGGTCTTCCTTATGCCTGCTGTCACGCTCGGTCATGCGTATCGGGCGCAAACGGTATCCCATCTTTCTCAGTAATTCGATCACACCGCGCTCGCCCGGCAGGTGCGCAGCGCCCACCCCTACGAACAGCGCAGCCTTCGTCCGGATAATGGAATCAATGGATGCGGCCTGGATCTCGTTCCTGCGGTACAGGAATTTTTCGTCAAAGGCCGACGATGTGCTATTGAGTTTCTGGATGGTATCCAGCAGGTCCAGGTTGCCGGTACGGTAGGCCTCTTCCAGCCTGGCGTAGGAGAACTGGTCTTCCACATCATAACTGCGTTCGCGGATCTTCTTGTCTTTCGCAGCATCGGCATAAGCTTCCTTCATCAGCTTCATGCTCTCGTCAAAATTTTCAACACCGCACACTCTTTTGTTCCATTTCTTGCCTACCTGGAAAATGTACAGGTCGAGGTACGTATCTTCCTCGAAATCGCTGGCCGACTCCGAGTTACTACGATACAGGAAACTGTTGATGATTGAGGGTGCGCTGTACAGGGCCTGCTGCATCATCTTTTCATATGGTATTGCTTTCAGTGTGTTGATGGAGAGGTAATCATCCGGCGAACCATTATCCTGTTTATCGCGGTACAGGTAATTATACATCGCGCCTTCTATATCATATCGTGAAAAATCCTCCTGCCAGGAACCCGGATCCGTTTCGAGTGCGACCACGTCGGCATTGCGGATAGCCAGGTAAAAAGAGTCTGACAGGTGGAACACCATTTTGCTGCTGACATGCATGGTGCCGAAGAGGTAGGAAGGCCTGGACATGCCCTTGCCGGTGATCTCCCACATCAGGCTGGGATATTTCTTTGCTTTGATCTTACTGGTTTGTGAATAGGCGACGGAAAAAAAGAACAGGGACAGTGCTCCAAAAATCAGGTTCCTCATAAACTGGTGTGGTTAGTTTGCCGGGAATTGAAGATAACATAAAGACCATGATCTGGTGGTCTCTCCATAAAAAATCAGGATTTTTTTTGAAATATCCTATTTTTGCGGCCTTTAAAGCGAAATGACCATGCCCGGTGCCGTAAGACCGGATTTGGAATAGTGCACCGCACTTCTTCTGCCTCTTGCCCCTGGCTGTGTCTTCGCCTCATCAATTAACTGATAAAACAGCCCATGAAGCTTTCACAATTCAAGTTCGACCTTCCGTTAAACCTTATCGCCCAACATCCTGCTAAAAAACGTGAAGATGCCCGCATGATGGTCGTGCACCGCCGGACCGGGCAGATCGAGAACAGGCATTTCAGGGACATCCTGGAGTATTTCGATGACAGGGACGTGTTTGTCGTGAATAACACCAAGGTGTTCCCGGCCCGCATGTATGGGCGCAAGGAAAAAACAGGCGCCAAGATCGAGGTTTTCCTGTTGCGCGAACTGAACAAGGAACACCGGCTCTGGGATGTGATCGTTGACCCGGCCCGCAAGATCCGGGTAGGGAATAAATTATACTTCGGTGACACGGAAGAGCTGGTGGCAGAAGTGATCGACAACACCACTTCCAGGGGACGGACCATCAAGTTCCTCCATGAAGGCACGGATGATGACTTTCGTCTGGTGTTGGAAAAATATGGCGAGACCCCTCTTCCAAAATACATTAAGAGAAAGCCGGATGATGAAGACCGTGAGCGTTACCAGACGGTGTATGCCAAGCATGAAGGCGCGGTTGCCGCTCCTACCGCCGGCCTGCATTTCAGTCGTGAGCTGATCAAGCGCTGCGAGATCAAGGGTATCCGCTTTGCGGAAGTGACGCTCCATACGGGCCTGGGTACATTCCGGCCTATCGAGGTGGAAGACCTCAGCAAGCATAAAATGGATGCGGAATATTACCGTATCGAGGACATGGCGTGCAAGATCGTAAACAAGGCGAAAGAGAATAACAACCGCATCTGCTCTATCGGCACCACTACCATGCGGGCTCTCGAGTCATCTGTAACAGCACAGAAACTGCTCAAACCCTCAGACGGCTGGACGAACATCTTTATTCATCCCCCGTATGATTTCAATATTGCCGATGCCCTGGTGACCAACTTCCATTTACCGAAAACGAGCCTCCTGATCATGACCTGCGCTTTTGCCGGGTACGATCTTACGATGGAAGCCTACAAAAAAGCGATCAAGGATAAGTACCGCTTCTTCAGCTATGGAGATGCGCTGCTCGTAGTTTAACGGGCCGGGTTACAGGCCGAACAGGCCCGTGTTCAGCTGCTGCAGCACCTGGCGTTTTTGCGCGCCATCCACCAGGATGGAAATATTGTGCTCGCTGCCGCCGTAGGATACCATGCGAACATCAATCCCTGCCAGGCTCTCAAACACACGGTGCAGGGTACCGGCGTGCGCGGCGATGCGGTTGCCGACGATACAGACAATACTTTGCTCGCGGTCCACGCTCACGGTGCTGAAGGTTTCCAGTTCGCGAACGATGTGGTGCAGGGCTGCAGCGTTGTCGATGGTAACCGAAACAGCGACTTCGGACGTAGTGATCATATCAATGGAGGTGCGGTATTTCTCAAAAACCTCGAAGACCTTGCGCAGGAAACCATAGGCGAGCAACATGCGGCTGCTTTTGATATTGATTGCAGTAATGCCATCTTTTGCTGCAACCGCTTTCACGCCTTCAGAAGATGCTTCTTCAGCAATAAGTGTCCCCGGGTCCTGCGGTTCCATGGTGTTCAACAGCTTGACAGGTACCTTATACAGTTGTGCAGGCCAGATGGAGGCGGGATGCAGGATCTTGGCCCCGAAATAGGCCAGCTCGGCCGCCTCATCGAAACTCAACTGCCCGACAGGTACCGTCCGGTCCACGATGCGCGGATCGTTATTATGCATGCCACTGATGTCGGTCCAGATCTCGCAAACGGTTGCGCGCACCGCCGCCGCGATCAATGATGCGCTGTAATCACTACCACCTCTTTTGAGATTATCAACCTCGCCACGGGCGTTGCGGCAAATATATCCCTGTGTCACAAAGATGCCTGCGCCGTGATGTTGCTGCAGCAGCTTTTCCAGTTTTCCCCGAATAACGTCCACGTCCGGTTCATCATTCATATCGATTGTCATGAAATCCAGCGCGGGCAACAACACGTGATCTGTACCCCGTTCCGACAGGTATACACTGAAAAGCCTGGTGGAAAGCAATTCTCCCTGCGCCAGGATATCCTTGCTCAGCGCCTCACTGTAAGAAATCTTCAGAATGATGTTCAGGAATTCAAAATGCTCGCGAAGCACATCCGCCGATTGCTGCCTGGCTTCGGGAGTTTGTACCAGCCCTTCGGTAAATGAAACGTATTCCCGCTCGAGCATATCGATCCTTTCCTTGGCAGCTTCCCTTTTCCCCAGCGCCAGCAGGTTGCCGATCTCAACCAGCGCGTTGGTCGTACCGGAGACGGCGCTCAGCACCACGATCTTTTTTTCGGCATCCCTGGTGACAAGGTCTGCCACATGGTGCATACGGTGCGGCCTGCCTACGGAGGTGCCGCCAAATTTCATAACCTTCATGAAGTGTGCTGGCTTTTGAGCCGCAAAGATAGTCGCTGACCGCTAGAGGGCTGCGACCTGCAGGGGCACATCGAATTTTTCCGACAGGTAAGTTAGATCGTCCACGACGGGACCAAGCAGCGGAATGCCATTTTTCGCACGTTCCGCCTCCATGGCGCGTTCCGGATCCCCGGGTATGAGCACCTTGTCGTATCCTTCGGCTGTTTGTGCAGTCCTGAAACGGGCGATCCACTGGTCCATATGTTTTTTGAATTCAGCAGCGGATCGAAAGGCGTCAATGCGCATGGCGCCAAGAAAATGACCAATACCCCTGCCCGGCATGTCCTGCGGCATAGGCACATAAGCGGGGAACGGTGGAACCCAGGGACCATAATTCGCACCACTCAGCACCGCTGAAAAAATATCGACGATGGCGCCAAGCGCGTATCCTTTGTGGCTGCCATGCTCCCGGTCACCGCCAAGCGGCAGCAGGGTACCAC
>DASUVB010000199.1:0-4688 GCA_036373835.1 Flavisolibacter sp.
TCGGCGGGGGCCTTGGATTCGGCATGAAGTGGATGATGGGCTGGATGCATGACACGCTGGACTATTTCAAGATCGACCCGTTTTTCAGGCCGCACCACCAGAACAAATTTTCATTCAGCATGATGTACTTCTACGATGAGAACTTCATGCTTCCGCTGAGCCATGACGAGGTGGTGCATGGCAAATCGCCGATGCTCTATAAAATGCCCGGCGACGAATGGCAGAAGTTTGCGAACCTGCGCACGCTGTACACGTACATGTGGACGCATCCCGGCGCCAAGCTGCTGTTCATGGGAAATGAATTTGGCCAGACATCAGAATGGAATTACCGTTCGGAGATACAGTGGCCCCTGTTACAGTTCGAGCCGCACAAAAAGCTCCAGGCCTGCGTCCGTGACCTGAACAAGCTGCTCACATCAGAACCGTCCATGTATGCCAACCAGTACAATCTGTACGGGTTCCAGTGGGTGGACCTGAACCACCGCAACGAATGCGTGGTGGCCTATAAAAGAGTGGGGGCCGACAAGGAAGACGACCTGCTGGTCATCCTGAACCTGACACCGGTACCGCGGTGGGACTGGGAACTTGACGTGCACCGGAAGTACATTCGCGAGGTGTTTAATTCTGACGACATAAAATATTGGGGTTCCGGCGACGTTAACAACCCGGACATCCGTTGTGAACCGGTTGAAGAGGATGAGGACCGTTTCCGGCTCACCGTGAACCTGCCGCCATTGGCCGGCATAATCCTGAAATAAATGCTTCATTAGCAGAATTTTAGCAGTTTAATGCAGGGTGCCAGTTGGAAGACTTGAGATTAGATTTTAATTTCACTTTGTAAACGTCAATATCCTATGCGTAAAGTCATCATGACGGCCGTTCTCATGGCCGTAACCACAACCGTGCTTTTTGCCCAGTCAGACAGTGCATCTGCATATCTCCAGCGAGGCATCGAGGAAAAAAACAAGGGCAGGCGCCTGGAAGCGCTCCGCCAGTTTGAAAAAGCTTACCAGTATAATAAGAATGACAGGCAGATCGTCGGCGAACTGGCTGCCGCCTATGTCGACCAGCGCCGCTACGGCCAGGCACGGGAAAAATTCCAGCAGCTGGAATCCATGGGTGACCGCTCCGACAGCACGTACCGCCAGCTGATGCTGCTCTCTTACAACATGCGCCAGTTTGATGATGCCATCCGCTATGCGAGCCTGCTGAAGAAAAATAATCCATCTGAAAAGACAGCATATATCCTGGCAAAGTCATTTTATGCCAAGGAAGACCTGGGCAATGCCATTAAATACTTTGATTTTGCCGCGAAGGAAGATCCCGCCAATGCAGACATTCCGTACACGGTTGCCCGTGCACAGGCCGATATGATGAACTACAAGGCAGCGATACCTTATTTCCAGAAGGCGATCGAGCTGAAACCCGACAATGCCCGCTGGATCTACGAAATGGCGCTGATCTATTATGCCATGCCGGATGACCAGAATGCATTAAAGTATATGCTGCTGGCGGCCGACAAAGGCTACAAGAAGGACAATGAATACATGCAGAACCTGGCAGTCGCCTACCTGAACGCCGGAAAATTCAACGACGGGATTTTAATCCTAAAAGAATCGCTCCAGCGCAGGCCTTCCGACATCAACATCCTGAACATGCTCGCCGAAGCGCACTACGACGCCAAAAAATACGATGAGGCCATTGCCTATTTCGACCAGCTTCTTTCCATCGACCAGCGCAATGCAGAAGCGCTGTACATGATCGGTATGTGCTACCAGAAAAAAGGCGACAAGCAAAAGGGCATGGCCCTCTGCGACCGCGCCATTGAAATGGACCCGAACCTGAAATCGCTCAAGCAGGAGAAGAAGATGCCGATGGGGATGTAATTGCTGGACGGGGCCAGCTATTGTTTGAGGTTTGAGGTTTGAAGTTTGATTTCGTTTAAATCGGGCTATCGGAAACGCCATTATTCCTTTGTAGCTGGAGATGTCGCATTTTGAACCTGTCGCTGAACGGTATCATTTGAAGTTTGAGGTTTGATTCCGCCCAGATTGAATTCAATGGAATTGCCATTATCCTTCGGTTTCCGAGATGGTGAGTATCCCAGTTTTCTGCCAAAATCGTTTGAAGTTTGAGGTTTGATTCCGTCCAGATTGATTTAACAGGAATGGCCCTTATCCCCTGGTTTCTGGAGATGTCGCATTGACGAACCTGTCTCCTCAGTTACCGGCATTGTTTGAAATCTGAGGTTGAATTAATCAAGGTTCATTCATCTGCACTGGCCATTGTACTTTGATTTCTGGGTATACCTGATCAGAGCCATTAGCTTTCGGCCCAACACCTGGTTTTTCATACAAAGCTCTGCGAACATTTGGTTGCTGATATGATCCCGGTCTGCTGCCCGGCAAAGTTGTGATCTGTACTCGCCGTTCGAGCCTTTGGCCATTACAAGGAAGTTTTTTAGTTCGCTTCTTCCGGATCGTTCAAATCCTTCGGCAATACAATCCATCACTGAGCCGGACGACGCGTTCATCTGGTTTCTAAGCTCGAAATCCGAACGCAGACTGCCGCTACACAATGCAAAAAAACTTTGCGCCTGTTCTCTTGCCAACCGCCACACCTCCATATCCTCGAATTTCTCAATGGTCGCCATCAACACAAAGGTCTGTGCTGCCCTGCCAGATCCAAAGTGAAAAGCACCGCGAAAACAAGGGAATCCCTCAAGCCCAAGGCGTCATTCGTAGCTCAACGCACACTAATTGAAACGTTGCTCTCATTGGAAACGTTATCAAACCTCAAACCTCAAACCTCAAACATTCTCTCCCCAATGACGACCATGGCAGGATCGCTTCGTAGTTACATCCGTTCAGGAACCCGTATCCCCAACAGTCCCATGGCGTGACGGATAGTATCGGCAGTGAGGAGGCATAGCTGGAGGCGGAAGTTCTTTTTGTCTTCGGTCTCCGCATTGAGGACAGAATGTTCGGTATAGAACGTGTTGTAGGTCTTTGCAACGAGGTAGGTGTAGTTTGCAATGATGGATGGATTGTGCTCGCGTGCCGCTTCAAGTACGATGGATGGATACTGTTCCAGCAGCACCAGCATTTCTTTTTCAAGTTTTAGCAGGGGAGTGGCCGACGTATATCCGTTTTGTGGAGTCGCCTTGCGCAGGATGGAGCGGATACGCGCATGCGTGTACTGGATGAAGGGGCCTGTGAAGCCATGGATATCGATCGACTCTTCGGGGTTGAACACCATTTTCTTTTTCGGATCGACGCGCAACAGGTAAAATTTCAGTGCCCCGAGCCCGATGATGTCGTACAGGTCCTTCAGTTCCTCTGCGTTAAAGTCCTTCACCTTTCCCAGTTCCTGCGTGTGCTTCTCAGCCACCTGCACCATTTCATCTACCAGGTCATCAGCATCTACCACGGTGCCTTCGCGGCTTTTCATGCGGCCTGACGGAAGTTCCACCATGCCGTAACTGAGGTGGTGAATACCGTCCGCGTAGGGAAGGGCCAGCTTCTTCGTGATCAGCTGCAACACCTTCATGTGGTAGTTCTGCTCGTCGGCAATCACGTAATAACTCTGGTCATAAGGGAAGTCACGGTATTTTTCTTCCGCCAGTCCAAGGTCCTGGGTAATGTATACTGAAGTACCGTCGCGGCGCAGGAGCAGCTTTTCATCCAGCCCTTCTTCCGAAAGGTCTACCCATACGCTTCCATCGTCTTTACGGAAGAACACACCCTTTTCCAGTCCCTTTTCCACGAAGGCACGCCCCAGCAGGTAGGTTTCGCTTTCATAATAGATCTTGTCGAAATCGGTCCCGATCCTTTTATAGGTCTGGTCGAAGCCGCTGTACACCCAGGCATTCATTTTCTTCCATAGGTCAATCACCTCGGGCCTGCCATTTTCCCAATCCAGCAGCATCTGCTGCGCCTGCTGCATGATGGATGTGCTGGCGCGGATGATCTCGCGGCTGTCGTCATCCAGCTTCTTCTGCTTTTCGCGGTCCTTGTCATTGTCGCCTATGATGGCATTGCGCAGCTCCCGCAGCTCAACGAGTTTCTGCCGGTCAGCCTCGCGGATGCCGCTGTAATCGCCATCTTCCACCTGCTTTGTCAGCACGGCGGCTTCCTCCCGGATCCGGTTTTCGCAGCGCACATAGTAGTCTCCAACGAAATGGTCACCCTTGGTGCCGGTGCTTTCCGGCGTCTCGCCATTAGCAAACATTTGCCAGGCGATCATGCTTTTGCATATATGGATGCCGCGGTCATTAACGATGCAGGTTTTAAACACGTCGTTCCCGGTTGCCCGGAGTATCTGTGAAACGCTCCAACCCAGGAAGTTATTCCGCAGGTGTCCCAGGTGCAGTGGTTTATTGGTGTTGGGGGACGAGTATTCAATGATGATCCGGCCGGTATTCTTCGTGGACACGTCCACGGGCGTACCACTTTTATTTGCAAGAAACTGGTGGTAAAATGGGTCTCCAACCGACAGGTTCAGGAAGCCCTTGATGACGTTGAACCCGGTGAAGAGGTCGCGGTGTTGCTCCACGAGGTATGCGCCCAGTTCCTGGCCCAGCTGTTCGGGTGATTTGCGCAACTGCTTGATGAGCGCAAACAGCACCACGGTATAGTCGCCTTCAAATTCAGGTTTGGTCTGGTTGATGAGTATATCCGGAGCCGAAA
>DASUVB010000200.1:0-9024 GCA_036373835.1 Flavisolibacter sp.
ACTCCATCAATAATGCATGGCTGTGGAAAGATGGCAAGCTATTAGAAGACCCTGAAGCGTTTTTCCTCAGTTCCCTCCAGGGCTACTGCATCACCATATATAACACAGAAGACGACGACCTGCTGCCGCTAATGCGACAGATCTCGGAAGGCGTTGTCAAATATTACCCGGATCACGTGGAGAGCCTTTCCAATATCGCCCTCACCTACCTGGTTACCGGCAACTACGACAAGGCACTGGCATACCTTTTAAAGGCCGAAAAGGTCGCTCCGAAGGATGTCATTGTTCTGAACAACATCGCGGAAGCATACAAACGCAAGGGCGACAAGGCGCACGCCAAAGCCTATTATGAAAAGATCATCAAATACGGTGATGACGCGGATAAGGAAGATGCTAGAGAGAGAATGAACGGTCTGTGACCTGATCGCAGATCTGAAGATTTGACGATCTGAAGATTTGAAGATTTGACGATCTAAGATTTGAAGATCTGAACATTTGAAGAACTAACGAACGCGGGCACCGTGGCTGCCCAAAAGAAAGGAACCTAAAGAAAAGGGCCGCGTCCCGAATTCGGGATCAGGAAAGCCCGGAATTCAGAACGTGACATTTCGAAACAGCGAATTCATGTACGGCTTTGTGGATTTTCTTGGCCGGGCGAGAAAATTCAATAACATCGAATCCCCGGACCACACGGTATTTCCGGGTTCAATGGGGGCGGCGGAAACTTTATCCAGCCGGAATGCCCGGCTGAATTTCATGTTTTTCACATCGATCCTGAATATTCCTACGTCAAAACCTCCATAGTAGGATGTGGCTGAGACCAGCGTCAGCGAGTCCCCCACTATCCGGTGACCAATCGATTGTCCCTGATCGTGTGGTGTTATTACTACTTTGTTTACACCAATGGTTTTAAGTGGATTCAGTGCGTAGTCGTAAAAAGATACAACCAGTCCCTGGTTGGTAAAATACCGGGACCAACGAAACAGGCCCTCCTTCACCACTATGATCTTGTCGGGGGTGGTCAAAGCCAGCGTGGAGTAGAATTCTGTAGGTTCAATCATATTGTGGCCCGTGATGCCCGGGACCTTTTCATATGAAATGCTGTACGCGTACTTCCTGTCCCATTTTTCCGGTTCCGCTGCAAATGTTTTTCCTGCAGAAAAATCAAATCCAAACATCCGGAAGTTGGAATTCTGGCGACCCATGGTTTGACGTGTCGTCAGGACCACATAATCTTTGTTGCCGCCAACGGCCATCTGGTAACATGCCATTCTCCTCAATATTTCATTGTCAACAGCAATATCGAGCGTGCCGGCGGGTTCACCGCCACCTGTAAACCGGTCGACCCGGATGCGTGTTTCGCTGTACGTCGCGATAAAAAAATGGCCCGGACCCGCACAGGCAGATCCCATGAACCAGGAGTCGGGCGGCAGCCCGATTGCGGTTGTACCAGAAAGTTCACCGTCATCATTAAAACGAAGCAGCTGAAGGCTTTCCGTCAGGCCCCAATAATAAGGAGGCCTCCTGTCCCTGGCGCGGGTCGTTCGCACCAGCAGGTATTGCAGTTTACCTCCGTCCTCCGTTTGGGCAAATAAGTGGATCCTGTACCCGCCACCTGCCAGGCGGCTTTCTTTCAGGATACCGCCTGTTTGTGCATCCAGCAGAACAGCATACGCTTCATGCTCGTGCTCTGTCAGGTAAAAAGCAAGGATCCTGTCTTTCACGCTACCCATTCCAACAGCTTTCCCGGGCAATTTTGTTTTCCATTGCAGCGCACCGTACGCGTCCAGCCCGACTATTGCATAATCGTTATCCTTCAACTCCGCCGGCGCTACGATGTCACCATTATCCATCCTGATAATACCGGAATGCCATTGGCTGGCGGTGGCATTTGCCTTCACACTGTGGATGATGAACTCATGCTCGGCTGATGATGCTTCAACCACCTGTGCATGCAATTGAAGTGAAAAACATCCGAATACGCAAAAAGTAAGCAGCTTGCCCATATGCAGTTCGTTTCCATTAATATACCAAAAATTTGAATCATGTTTTCCCTGGCTACCAACCTGCAGGCCGAAGCTTCAGTGAGGCTGATTGCTGGCTCGCCCGGCGAAGCTTTCTCCGGTCACCGAAGCTTGGCTCAGGTGACAGCGTTGGCAGGTTGCTGACTTTTGCCGGATTTCGTAGTTGCTGCTCGCATCCCTTAGAAACAAGGAAATGAAATATACCTGCCGATGACAAAAATCTTTACATGTTGTATTACATTTAAGCAACAGGCTTTTACAAACTGCTTATGACTACATCACTGATTATCAAAATTTTACTTATTGCGGTTGTCGTCGCAGGTATCATCATGTACCGCTACGCCAGGGCGTCCGGGAATGCAGGCGCGGTGACTAAGACCTCTTCCAGAATCCAGCCCGACTTCTACAGCATTGACGATGGGAATCAGCACGAGCTGATTTTTGCACCGGCCTATAACAAACGATGGTTCGATGAAATGGACAGGAAATTTTCCTGGGACAAATTTGAACCCTATGACAACAGGTTTTGGGAATACATGTACAACCTGTTCGACACATTACCTGCCCTGGCAAAGGGACAAACAACATCCGACAGGGATTTCTTTAATAAGCTGACGCGAGGACAAAAAGTCTTTTATTCAGTGTTGGTATTCGGAGGCGATACAGACAACGGTGGTGTATACCAGTTCTTTTTCAACAGACCTGAATTTTGCTTTGCAGCACTGGAGGCTTTTAAGGAGCTGGGGCTTGATACGCTTTCGCGGGATTACGAGAAATGCCTCAACGAGTTTATTGGTTCAGCAGAAAGCTATGCGAAACGGAAAGAGATATTCAATGACCCAAACTTCAAATGGGAAGAGAAGGCGAAATCATTCGAACAGGGTTATGCAGACATAAAATCAGCAAAAGCCCTGGAAGACTATTTCTATACAGAGGATTTCAAAAAACAATACTACAGAACGATCGTTGCCTACATTGACCGGAATATCGACCAGTTTGTTAAAAAATAATGTCCCCCGTGCCCCAATCACTTAACATCCTTATTTAACATGGCTTTCAGACTTGATGATATCGAAAGGGACGGTGTCCCCGTTCATTTCCTCTCGCCCGGAGAGGTAATGGTGCGCGTGGGTCCATGCAGTGCAACAGCGCTTTCATCAAAAAAGATTCCTTTGGATGGAAGGCATTATGTCTGTTCAGGAACAATAATCCTGAAAAACGGGAAACGTCTCCGGGCCAACTTCGAGATCAACACGCACACCTTCGATTTTCTGGAACGGGATACTGTGACCATTTATGCCAGTTCAGAACGAGCATGGTATTACATTACCGACCCGGAGCTGTGGCAACTGCTTGGAATTACTGAAGAAGATACGCTGGATTACAAATGGATACCTGATGTTCCGCTGGAATATCATGTTTCGCCGCCATACCCGATGAAATGGCCTACCTGATGAATGTTGAATTTTAAATGTTGAATTTTAAATGAAGTGTGATTACGCGGATATTAACGGTTTGAGTCTTTATTACGAGATCTATGGCGAAGGGAAGCCTCTGGTGCTCATTCACGGTGGCGGCTCCACGATCCAGACCACCTTCGGAAGAGTGATCCCGTTATTGGCCCGGCACCGGCAGGTGATCGGCGTTGAGTTGCAGGCACACGGCAGGACCAGCGACAGGAACACAGACCTTTCATTTGAACAGGACGCGGACGATGTTGCCGCACTTCTGGAACACCTTGGCATTAGCAGGGCCGATGTCTTTGGGTTCAGCAATGGCGGCACAACAGCGTTGCAGATCGCCATCCGGCATCCGCAAATTGTTGATCATGTCATTGCCGGATCCGCGCTTACAAAGCGAAGTGGCGTTCCAGCCCAATTCTGGGATTTCATGGGCCAGGCACAATTGGAGCAGATGCCCGCACAGTTGCAGGAAGCGTATTTACACGTGGCGCCAGATCCAGATGGATTGCAGACCATGCATGACAGGGACGCAAAAAGAATGGTCAACTTCAAAGACATACCTGACGAACAATTGAAAACCATCCAGGCACCGACGCTGATCATCATCGGCGACAAGGAACTGATCACTCCCGAACATGCTGTTGAAATGCACCGGCTCATCCCTGGTTCCCAGCTTGCTGTTATCCCCGGCGGGCATGGGGAGTATATTGGAGAAATCACAACGTTGCCAGCCGGGTTCAGGGGACTTGATTTTGTAATAAAAATGATTGAAAATTTTCTAGACCGGTAAATATTGAAACAACAGAAACGCAAAGAGCGCAAAGAGCGCAAAGAACGCAGAGATACGCAACGTGTTGTTATGCTACAGGTTCGACATTCCTTTCTTATTGATCTGCATCATTCAATATTCAAAATGAACACTCAACATTCATCATCTGCGCCACTCATTTAAAATCTAAAATTTAGAATTTAAAATTTACCCAAGCCCCCAACACTTAACATTATCTACAACGTAATCGTTCTTCCTTCCTGCGCCATCTCGAAAGAAAGCCCATTGGCGGTTTGACGGAGGGCATCCCCGAATGTGTCCAGTTCCGCGTCCGAGTGCATGGGGTCATGGTGGGTGAGCAACAGGTGGTTTACGTCGTTTAATGAAGCATAGCGGATCGCATCTTCCATGGAGGTATGGCCCCAGCCCTCGCGCAGCGGGTATTCTTCGGCGGTATACTGCGCGTCGTGCATCAGCACGTCGGCACCTGAGGCGAGATCACTGCCGGAAAGCCAGCGGGGCTCCTTTGGCATAGGGCTGCATCCCAGCGCAAATTCATGATCAGGGATATAGGTAAACACCCCGCGCTGATGCTGCACACGGAAACCCACGGTAGGTCCCGGGTGGATCACGTAATTGGAGTGGATCCGGAACGGGCCGATCTCGAAGGTGCTGTCGTCAATTTCATGCAGGAATAATTTGCAGGTGAGATTGCGGAAATACACGGGAAAAAGCGGAGGTGAAAAATATCGTCCCAGCCGCCCGCGCAGGCTCAGCGAGCTGCTGGCAGGCCCCCAGATATGCACCTCTGTAGCCGGGTTAAACAGCGGTCCGAAAAAACCCAGCCCCTGGATATGATCCATGTGCAGGTGTGTGAGCAGGATGTCGATGCGGTTTTTCTTCACGTTGGGGCTGCGGTTCAGTGCCTGGATGCCACTGCCCGCATCCAGCACCAGCATCCAGCCGTCTGCGTCGATCTCTACGCAGGAAGTATTGCCTCCATACCGTTGGGTGTCGGGACTTGTTGTGGGTATGGAACCACGCACGCCCCAGAGGGTAATGTTCATGCCGGCGTTCTCCAGAAAATGGCCACGGCACCCAGGAAGTTCCCGGCGCGGCCGATGATGGGATACGAGGTCACGGATATTCGTTCTGCCTTTCCCTGCAGGCTCTCGATCCAGAATGTTTTGTGATAAGGTAATTGGCTTTGCAATGTTTTTACGAGGGGCAGCTCTTCGGGTGGCACGGGGTTGCCTTCGTCGTCTTTGTTCTTGAACACGGTACCCCACTCATGCATATCCATCTCGCCCGTATCCTCATAGCGTTTTCCGAGGATGTCTTCGGCCGGCTCGTTATAAAAAAGTAGATTTCCCTGGGTGTCGGTTAAAAATACCGGCATCGCCAGGCAGTCCGCCAGCTGGCGGGTCAGGATGATTTCGATGGAGTATGCCATAGCATTGGCATTAGGCTTTTAAAGGTATTTAAATCTTTTAGTTCATTGTTCTGCTTTTCGCAGGGGGCTCTGCCGTAGGCTTTGTTTTCCTTCTTCATAACACCTTTTGGCTTCAACAGCCATATGTCCTTTCTTTTGCTTGCCCAAAAGAAAGAAACAAAGAAAAAGGCAGCGTCCCGAAACTTCTGGATCAAAGTGCACCAGACCTCAGGTCGATCATTTCCTCCGGTGAAGCCGCATTGGATCAGTTCTTAGGTCAGGCATTCAGTTTCAGTCACCAGGCTGCATGCTATGCGAAGCAACTGGAGGCGCTATGCCCCGCCATCACGCCGCCGCCCCGAAGCTTCGGGGCTATGGCGTGCGAAGACGGCGGGAGCAAGGCGCTGCACCACGCTACTATTACCTGTACCGGTTCTCGTGATTACCGTTACAAAGGGCAGATTTTGGCCAGCAGCTTTCCTATTTTTTTCTTACCGGCGGCGATTGCAACCTGTCTTATCAAAACCCGAAACTCTTTGCGGACTTTGCGTTATAACTACGCCAGGGAACAAAAGAAAATTCACATATAAGTTGGATGGCTGAAATGGCCATGTAGAAAATTTCACTTACAAACTATCATCAAAATCAAGCTTCTCTTCTTTCGGCTTTTTAAGAACGCCAAAGCGGTAGCTGAGTCCAAGGAACAGCACCTGTCCGTCACGGCGGTTCTCTGTTTGCTGCTGCAGTTCTGGAGAATTCAGTTCGGAGTTGTACCGGTTGGATTTGAAGATATCGGAAGCAGTAAATAACAGCGACACGCGCTTGTTGAAAAGGTCCTGCCGGAAGCCGCCATTGAAGACAAACGACGGATCATACTTCCCCTGTGCCGTAAGACGCGCCGAGCGGTAAGTGGCACTGAGCTGCAGCATCGTGTTTGGCGATAATGCAAGGCTGGTGACGCCATTCGCGTACATGGAGTATAACGAGCTGCCGGAGTAGCCTAGGTTGGCAGCGTCGATCCGGTTGTAAAAAATATTGGCTGACAGGCTGGTGGTAAACCAGGATCCCTTCTTCCCGGTGATCACCAGCTCCAGTCCTGCTGATTCGTTGCTCGCCAGGTTGGTATAGGTGGTCATCAGCACCGAATCGTTTACTCGTTGCACCACTTCGGCAAATCCGTCCTTCTTGTACCGGTAATACAGGCTGGGTACGATGGAAAAGTTATCGCGTTGTAGCTGGTAGCCCAGTTCCACCGAATGAATGATCTCCGGCATCAGGTTGGGATTGCCCGCAAAGATGTTCAGGGGATCGAAGTACTCCGGAAATGGGTTCAGCTCATCGCCGTCCGGGCGGTTCACGCGCTTGCTGTAATTCAGCATCACCTCCTGCCGGTCCGCCAGCTCGTAGCCCAGGTGCACGGTAGGATACCATTTGAGATAATTATTTTTGTTTACCGTTCCTGAAGTCCGCTGCCTGCCCTCCAGCAATGTCCATTCCGCGCGTATGCCCAGCTCCATACCTACTTCACCGATGTTGGTTTCATAGGTTCCGTACAGCGCATGGATGAAGGCATCGTAATGGAATACATTTGACTTCTGCACATCCTTTACAAACATGTTTTGCGTGCCATCAAAATATTCACTCAGGAAATCCAGGCGCACACCCTCGAACAGCCCGTCATATCCGGCTTCCAGCACGCGTTCACCATCCATCGGTCGGGTGTAGTTAGCCGTGAGCTGGTGCTCCAGCTCCGTATCTTTCTGCAGCAAATTATCGAACGTGGTGAACGATGGGAAGTAGTGCCGGTTGGTAAAGCGGTTGTCCTCCAGCTCGTGATCTCTCGAGAGATTGAGTTCCACCTCCAGGTCGTGTTCCTCTCCAAAATGGTATTTGAAAGATGCCGTTCCACTGATCTGGTTTTCCGTTTCGGGGTTGTAACGCATGCGATCGTAATAGCTGGTCAGTCCGCCGTTCTTATTGCGAAAAGTGCGACTGGACACGTTATTCAGCTCAAACCTGCGGAAAAAGGTGTTGCCGGAAAGCCCCGTAGTGATCCTGTCATTGGGCTTGTATTCGAAACCGCCACCTGCAAAGTGTGATGTAGGCAGGCCGATGGACCGGTTGACCTCGCGGAAGTAGTAATCTACTTTGCCCGAATCCAGGTACGTCCGCTGGCTCACACCATTCCGCTGGCGGAAATCCTTCCGGTAACCGTAATTGGCAAACAGGTTGATCTTTCCAGGGCGGTAATTCACCATGAGGTTGCCGTTGTAGCGATCGTGCGTGCCGGCGTTCAGGGAAATTGTCCCATTGAACCCGCTGCGCACATTTTTCTTCAGCACAATGTTGATGATCCCCGCGCTGCCGTCGGGACGGTAGCGTGCGGAGGGATTGGTGATGACTTCAATACGTTCAATAGAACCCGCGGGAAGCGACTGCAGCACTTCTGCACGCGTGCGGCCCATCAGGGGAGACACCTTCCCGTTTATAAGGATCATCACCTCGCCCGATCCACGAAGGCTGACCTCTCCATCCACATCCACCTGCACAGATGGTACATTCTTCAGTACATCAGATGCAGATCCGCCGCGACTCATTATATCCTCGTCCACGAAATATACCTTTCGGTCAATGGATGTCCTGAGTAGCTGCTTCTGTGCGGTGACCACCACTTCATCCATCGTTTTCGCGAAAGGTACTACGATCTTTCCCAGGCTGAGCTGCGCCTGTGTACTATCGACCGTGAATGTTTTTACTATGAAACTGTCAGCACCGGTAAAGCAAAGCAGCTGGTATGCCCCGGCCGGTACATTTTCAAAAATGAAGGCACCTTCCTGGTCGGTGACGGAGCGATGCAGCTTCGATGCCGGTGTTGTTTGCAGTGCCACGGGGAGGAAAACGGCGGGTGTCTTTTCATCGCGATACAGTGTGCCTGTTACCGCATGGATGCTTTGTGTATGGGCGGTTACAACCCCCGCCAGCACTGTAATGCAGACCAGACAGACACGTTGCCATTGCATGGTTTGAAGTTAGGTCTTTTCGATGCAGGAAGAAAAATGAAAAATGTAAAATGTAAAATGAAAAATGAAAAATGAAAAATGTAAAATGTAATACGTTCAGTCCTTTTAGACTTAGGCGTTCGGTTTGCTGCAGATAATTTATTTCGCCTGAATGGCTAAATGCCTCAATTACTAAACAGTGTATTTTTTGCAACGCAAAGGCCGCAAAGTACCCGCAAAGCACCGCAAAGGATTTTAGTGCAAACAATTACTGGGCCGAGGTGTAATTGGCACATTGCCGAATTGTTGTTCCATTTTCAAATTCTCAAATTTTCAA
>DASUVB010000201.1:0-20103 GCA_036373835.1 Flavisolibacter sp.
CAAACGCAATGAGCGCCGGGACGCTCCAGCTTTGAAAAAAATAGACAAGGGCGCCGCTCACGCCGATCAGGATGGCAAGAAACAATGTAATGCTGGCGCCGGCAGGCAGCTGGAAGAATTTATAATCGAGGAAAAAGCCGATCAGGATCAGGAACAGGTATGCAATGAGGAGACTGACCACCGCAGCGAAGTGATGGCGGTTGAAAATCTTTTCCATCAGGTCGTGCGAATAGTGCGATACATCGCGGCAGTGCCGCACCGTAAAAAAGGAATCGAGGAACCATTCGGAGTGGATCAGCGGCCGCCCGTACGCCGGGATATGCTCGGGCTGAAAATGCGAGATGACATTCTTCGCACTCTGGAAAGCCGGCTGGAGTTTTTTCAGGATGGTTTTGTCTGCACGGAAAAAATAAAAGAACGAGATGGCCAGGATCAGCAGCAACCCGGCCAGGAAGCCGACCGTCAGGAAGATGATCTCCACATTCGGGATCAGTTCCTCGTAATGCGCGAACTGGTAAGCCTTGATGAGATAAAATACCAGGAAGAACAGCGGCAATGCGCTGTTGTTGATGCAATATTTCAGGAAGGGGAACTGGGTGGCTGCAAGGAAGGTGAAGTGCCGGCTGAACAGGATGAACGTCGTGATGTTCCAGCACATGATGAACATGCCGAAAGACATTCCCATGATGGCGGCGCCCAGCGAATTGACGCTGCCGAGGTATTCCGGTGCCAGGAACAGCGCGTCGGCCCCGAAACTTTTCATGAACGACCCGCTCACCACGGCAAACAGCAGGAGCCAGAAAAGAAGCATGATCTGGTACTTGCGGAAATGCAGGAACAGGAGCTGCACGGGTAAGGAGTAAAAAAATCCCCTGAGGTATTCGCCTAAAGAATATTTGCTCTTCACTTCGTCCCTAAAATACTACTAAATCAATTCAGGTTCAATGGCTGGTGCCGGGTGACCGGCGGTCCTGTGCACAGGTACAGTACATGAACGTACGAAAGCACCAGTAACATGCCGGTAACCTGGTGCAGTTGTGCCATCCATTCGAAGATCCCCCACGTATACGCCCGGATGTCGAGGCTTGTGACAACCGTAAAGATCCCGAGCAGCGTCTGCACCAGCACGAAGGTAGGCGGGTACCAGCGTGAACGCGCGAACGCAGGCGTAGCAGGAACGCGAAAGGCAATGATGCTCCAGGTGATCACCAGCAACACCAGGAGGTAAGCGAGCATGCGGTGAATGAAGTGTACAACAAAGGGATGTTCAATCATGCTGATCATGCCCTCCTGCCTGTCGAAGATGCCGGGAGGAATGAACGCGCCATTCATCTCAGGCCATGTGTTGGAAACTACAGCGGCCTTGTGACCTGCCATGAGTGCTCCCCAGAAAAGCTGTATGAAAAGCACAATGATGACAGCCCACGTAAAATTTCGCAGCCGCGGGGCGTGCATTAGCTGATGCGGCGGAACGCGCAGCTTCAGGTAAAACCAGTAAGCATAAAATAGCAGGATCAACGCCAGGATGAAGTGCATGCCGAGCTTCGCCGGACGTACGTAAACGGCATCGCCGGTAAGGCCGCTCGCCACCATGATCCATCCAACGGCGCCCTGCAGGGCTCCCAGGAGGAACAGGATGATCAGTGGTGTGATCATTTCCCTCCTGAACCGGCGCTGCACCAGGAAAATGATGAAGGGGATCGCGAAGACCACACCGATCAAGCGGCCCCACAGGCGGTGAAACCATTCCCAGAAATAAATGAACTTGAAATCATCAAGCGTAAAACCGGAATTGAGCTGGCGGAATTGTTCGGTGGCCTGGTACTTGGCAAATTCGGTCATCCATTCTGCCTCGTTCAGCGGCGGCAGGGTCCCCGTGATCACATCCCATTCCGTGATCGACAAACCGGAGCCCGTCAGGCGGGTGATTCCTCCCAGGATCACCTGGATGATGATCATGATCACACCGATCAGCAGCCACGTTGTAACCGGTCGGATGCTGTTGCTGTTTTCCTGCTGTTTCATTGGGGTGCAAAGGTAGTTCCGGGGTGCCGGCCGGGGTAAAAATTATTTGACGTGACCTTTCAAATTTCGTAGCTTTTATTATTCTTCACTAAAACCACTGTTATGGAAAGCAATGAACACACTATCAAGACCGACCGCCGGGACTTTCTGGGCACGCTGGCGACAGGAGCTGTTGCTGTGGGTCTTGGAACCCTGGCAACCCCGTTACAATCCATTGCGCATCCAAATCCTCCGAATGACATTACTTCCGACGACGAATGGTTCAAACAGATCAAGGGTAAGCACCGCGTTGTTTTTGATGTTACACAACCACACGAGGTCTATCCATTCGCATGGCCCCGGGTCTTCCTGATGACCAATGAAATGACGGGCACCAAGGCAAAGGATAACAGTGTTGTGGTGGTACTCCGGCATACCGCGATCCCCTACGCCATGGAAGACCGCCTGTGGTCGAAATACAATTTCGGCACGGTGTTCAAGGCTGATGATCCCAAAACGAAGACGGCTTCAGTACGCAACCCGTTCTGGAAGCCCATGCAGGGTGATTTCAAAGTTCCCGGGGTTGGAGAGGTTGCCATTGGCATCAATGAACTCCAGGATAGCGGTGTACTGTTCTGCGTGTGCAACGTCGCGCTCACCGTGTATAGTACCGCCGTCGCACAGGGCATGAACCTCGATGCCGCCGAGGTGCGGGCTGACTGGATGAAAGGACTTCTCCCCGGTATCAAGGTGGTTCCTTCAGGAGTATGGGCGCTTGGCAGGGCCCAGGAGAACGGCTGCGGGTACATTTTTGCTGGTTGACGACCTGGAAAAAGCACAAAGACTTTGAGCAACCTCCCCGGGGGTTGCTTATTTTTTGTAGAAGCTGACGATCGGCGGGAATGGTCCGTATTTATGCTGCTGCGCAGGGAAAGGATCAGCAAAAGGACCGAAAGGGAAGTCGGGTGGCTTGCGCGAAATGTCGGGCCAGTCATAGACGAACGTTTTTTCAGGCCTCGGCTGTGCAGCAATGAACGCGGCCACGTCCCACGCATCTTCGTCGGACAGGTAAGTCCCCGCAGGCTTGTCCAGCGGCATATTGTGTTTGATAAATCCGGCTGCGCGCGACAGCCGGTACAGGCCGGCGCTGGTGTTATAGCTGTTTTCTCCCCACAACGGCGGATACTGGTAGCCACCCTGCGGCGAACGGATACCTTCGCCATTACTTCCATGGCACCGCTGGCACTGGGTGGTGAAGATGGCTTTTCCACGCACCGGGTCTGCCGCGCGGTTCAGCCAGGCCAAATCGCCGGTGGAAGCTCCCTTTGGTGTATGGTCTTTTGGCACGCCCTGGCTTATCCATTCCAGGTAGGCGACAAAGGCACGCATTTCTTCACTGAGGCTGTCAAGGGGTTCACCGTTCAGGCTGCGCTGCATGCATTCATTCACGCGGAACTCGATCGATTCCACCTTACCGCTGCGGTGGCGGAACTTGGGATAGGTAGAACTGACTGCCGAAAACGGGTTGGCAAAATTGCGGGTACCGGCATCGAGGTGGCAGTTCTGGCAGTTCGTCCCGTTGGAGATCTGCCGGACAATTCCTTCAGGGCCGAGGTAGCGCGCGGTATTTACGACCAGTTCACGACCGTACCGGATCCGGTCTCCGGTGGCATCAGATGGTATGTCGTTGACGTCCGGTGCCTGCCACAACTCATCTTCACGGAACGGGCGATGGGCCGATTGAACAATGGACGAAGGCGAACCGCCCCAGAAAATATCTGTTACGATGATCATGCATATGACCAGGCCAATGAGAATGGGAAACCATATGGACCTGAGAAGCCGCATGCGGTGGAGTTGTTTTTAAATTTACATAATTCACAGTGAGTCTGGATAAATAAATCCGGTGGAAGCGGCACCCACAAAGGGTCCCGCGGTTATTTTTGGAAAAAAATCCCCTTGCTGCGGAATTTTTACCAGGACGAACTGACGGAAGCGGGCTGCGATGAAGCGGGCAGGGGTTGCCTTGCAGGACCGGTGTTCGCTGCCGCCGTGATCCTCCCGAAAGATTTCGAGCACCCGTTGCTGAATGATTCCAAGCAACTGACGGAAGTTGAGCGGTACGAGCTGCGCCCGTTCATTGAAAAGCACGCAATCTCCTATGCCGTCGCCAGCCAGACCAACACGCAGATCGACAAACTGAATATCCTGAGGGCTTCCTTTAAGAGCATGCACCTGGCCATCAGGGAGCTGACAACAGAGCCTGGACTGTTACTGATCGACGGGAACCGGTTTATTAAATACAAGCGCATTCCACACCGCTGCATCATTGAGGGCGACGGTATTTATGCCTCGATAGCTGCCGCCAGCGTGCTCGCCAAAACCTACCGGGACGACTTTATGCGGGATCTGCATCGTAAATTCCCGAAGTATAACTGGGCGCGGAATAAGGGATATGCCACACGGGAACACCAGCTTGCCCTTGAAAAATACGGCCCCTGCCGCTACCACCGTAAAACTTTCCGGCTGGACTATAGCCAGCCCGTCCTTTTTGAAGAATCCATGGTGGATTAAACCTGTGCAGCGTTCAGGGGTCCAAGGGTTGTCTTACTGTTGCTGCAATCCCGGAGATATCCTGGATTTGATCTGCCGTAAAGAATGGTTGAAGGTTAACACATCCCGGTCCGCCGGGATGTTTGTTATACCCATGGCCCGAGACCTTCCCGGATCACTTCCGGGGCCCCCGCGGTTACGTCTATAATTGTGGATGGCACCAGCCCCCCGATCCCGCCGTCAATCACCAGGTCCACGACATTTCCGAATTTTTCGTGAATGATCCCGGGATCGGTATATTCCTCCAGGTATCCACCCGGAAGGGACGAGCTCAGGATGGGATGCCCCAGTTCCTTTACAATGCTCCTGGCTATAACGTTGTCGGGCACACGGATACCGACCGTGTCCTTTTTCGTTTTCAGGATCTTCGGCACCTCACGGCTTGCTTCAAGGATAAACGTGTATGGACCGGGGAGATGTTGCTTCAGCAGCCTGTAGGTCGATGTCGGTAGCTGCCTGGCATAATGACTGAGGTCGCTGAGATCATAGCAGATGAAGGAAAGGTTCGCTTTTTGCGGCTGCACATTTTTGATCCTGCAGATCATTTCGATGGCCTTTGGCTGGAAAATATCACAGCCGAGGCCGTACAGCGTATCGGTCGGGTAAATGATGATCCCGCCTGCCTGCAGGGTCTCAGCGATCTGCCTGAGGAGGCGTGGCTGCGGATCTTTCGGATGCACGTGGATCAGCACCACCCGAAATTACACCACAATGCGACCAGGCAGCATTGGTGAAATCAATATTTTCATAGATGCGAACGACGGCATACATCAAAAGGCTTCCCCTGCACATCCTGGTGGTGGCACTGTTGTTTATCGTTTCGCTCGTCGCATTTGGTCATATCATCCATGATGTTATTATCCAGAAGGAGCACGAGTTCGATATGCGCGTACTCGGTTGGGTGAATGGAGTGCATACCCGGCAAATGACGAAAGTGATGCGTGCAATCACGCACCTGGCCTCGCGTGAATTCCTGCAGATCGGGTATTCGGTGCTGTTGCTGTGGTTCCTGCTGGTGCTGAAAAGAAAGCGGGTAGCCGCGGATATTGCCGCCATCGGCATTACTGGATTTCTTATCAATTTTTCGCTCAAGCGGCTGTTCCAGCGCGTGCGCCCGGATGGGCAACTCATCGAGGAACTGAAGAACTTCAGCTTCCCGAGCGGGCATGCCAGCGGCGGATTCATTTTTTATGGCCTGGTAACCTACCTGGTGTGGAAAGAGGATATCAGCAGGACGTGGAAATGGATCATCAGCGTGCTGTTGCTGCTGATCGTGCTGCTGATCGGGTTCAGCCGTATTTACCTGAGGGTGCATTATGCAACGGATGTGATCGCAGGATTCTGTGTGGGGCTTGCCTGGCTCACCATGGCGTTGTGGCTGCTCGAACGCCTCAAGCGCCGGAAACTCGCAGGTGAGAATAACGGCACTGAGGAGATTCCTGCCGGCCGGCAAGCGCGTTGATTATGCGATCTCCCAGACCTCGTTACCGCGAAGAAGCTTATCAAGATCTGCGGGCTTTTTTTCTTTCGCCGAATCGATCTGCTGCTTCATCATTTCTTCGTATGTAGGTCTTTCAGCGCGGTAAAAAACACCGAAAGGTCGTGGCAGGTGATGTTCTTTCTTCGGATCATCGAACATTCTGGTCAGGATCTGCGCCCGGAACAGGTCTGTTTCATCATGAACCCACAGGTCCGACGTGCTGAACCCATCGTTCAGGCTGACCACCACCGGCCGGAAGCCATCGAGTCGGATGCCTTTGTCGCGTGCGGCTCCGAATACCAGGGGCTGTCCGTTTTCCAGGAACAGCGCCTCTTCGGCCTTGGTTCCCTTTTCGGTAAATATTTCAAATGCGCCGTCGTTGAAGATGTTGCAGTTCTGGTAGATCTCCAGGAAAGAGCTACCACGGTGCTCATTGGCACGGAGCAGCATGCTTTGCAGGTGCTTTGGATCGCGATCCATGCTGCGCGCAATGAATGTGGCGTCAGCGCCCAGTGCCAGCGCCAGTGGGTTGAACGGGTGATCAATGCTTCCGAACGGTGTTGACTTGGTGATCTTGTTCTCCTCGGAAGTTGGTGAATATTGTCCCTTCGTGAGGCCGTATATCTGGTTGTTGAACAGCAGCACATTCAGGTCGAAGTTGCGGCGCAGCAGGTGGATCATGTGATTACCCCCGATACTGAGACCGTCTCCATCGCCCGTAACGATCCAAACGCTCAGGTCAGGACGTGCCGCTTTCAGCCCGCTCGCGATGGCCGTAGCTCTGCCATGGATCGAATGCATGCCATAAACATTCATATAATACGGGAACCTGGAGGAACACCCGATCCCTGATATGATCGCGATATTTTCACGGGGGATGCCCAGCGTAGGCATAACCTTCTGCACCTGTGCCAGTATTGAATAATCACCGCAGCCCGGGCACCAGCGCACTTCCTGGTCGGTGGCGAAGTCTTTGGCGGTAAGGGTCGGTGATGCTGTAACTGTTTCCATAAAATAATTTGTTGGTGGTCACCAACTTTTCAGGTGGCGGCCTGTACTAAAATAATCAATACCGGTCATTTGCCAAGCGCTTCCCAGTACTCGGCAGCGCGCCTTGTATGCGGGATCACAATGGTCCCGCCGACAATATTGGCTACTGCAAAGATCTCGTAAACCTGTTCCGTGGTAATGCCGAGCTCCTGGCATTTACCCAGGTGGTACTTGATGCAGTCATCACAGCGGAGCACCATGCTGGCGACAAGGCCGAGCATCTCCTTGGTCCTTTTATCCAGTGCGCCGTCTTCGTACGTATTCGTATCGAGGTTCCACAGCCGTTTCAGCACGAGGTTGTTCTGACCCAGGATCACCTCGTTCATTTTTTCCCTGTAGTCGTTGAAATCCTTTACCAGTCCTGACATTTCAAAGATTTTGCGTTACAAAAATAGCGATACTCCGGCTGCATTCCGGGTAGCGGGGCACCATAGATTGTTTTTTCTATAAATTCATTCAAAATTTTAACGGATATGAAACTGACGATCCTGTCGATTCTTGGCTTTGGCTGTCTGGTCCTGATGTCCTTCACCATGATCAGTGACGAACCCCGCTACAAAAACCTGAAGGTGCTGCCCAAAGACATTACAAAGCCGCAACTTGACAGTGTAATGAAACACTTTACGGCATCCCTTGGCGTTAAGTGTAATTTTTGCCACGTGCGGAATGCCGAGGATACGGAATGGAATTTTCCTTCGGATGATAACAAGCACAAGCTGGTGGCGCGCGACATGATCCGCATGACGCAGAAGATCAATGACAAGTATTTTGATGTTACCGGTACAAAAAAAGATCTGAATGCAAAGCTGATGGTAACCTGTTACACCTGCCACAACGGAAGCAAGGAGCCGCTGACAGCACCGGCACCGAAGCAGCCACGCCCGAAGGCCGAGGAGCAGCCACACCATTAACACCACCTTTATTCTATGACAAAATATGTGATCGGTTTCCTGGTAATATTTGGGTTGTCCTGCAATGACGAACAGACGGCTGCGGCCGACAGGAAACCGCTTCCGCCTTCAAAGGACACCAATGTCGTACGCCCGGTTGCGCCCAACAGGTATGCTGCCGTGGACGTATCGCCGATGGACATGAGCTACTTCCCGCAGAATTTCCCTGTTGCAAAAATGTCAGGCGAGGGCACTGATCAGCCAAAGGCGCGCGTCACGTACAGCAGGCCGCACAGGCAGGGCCGTAATATTTTCGGTTCGCTGGTGAAGTATGGCGAGCCGTGGCGCCTCGGCGCGAACGAAGCGACCGAAATTGAGTTCTTCCAGCCCGTGACCATTCAGAACCGGCGCGTCGAAAAGGGACGCTATGTGATGTATTGCATTCCGCAGCAGGATCACTGGACACTGGTACTGAATTCGAACCTGTTCACCTGGGGGCTCAGGCCTGATCGCAGCCGGGACGTCGCCAGTTTCAATGTGCCGGTTCAGAACGAAAGCCAGTCCACGGAATATTTTACGATGGTTTTCGAACAAACCGCGTCCGGGGCAGACCTGGTCATCGTGTGGGATACTGTGGCCGTGAGACTCCCCATTCAAATGTAGCCATGTGTGGTATAGCCGGCATTGTCAGCATTGTCCCGTCTCATGCAGACGAGCGTGTACGCAGCAGCCTCGGTTGCCTTGCCCACCGCGGGCCGGAGGGTGAGGGACTGTGGACCAATGAAGCCGGAACGGTGGCACTGGGACACCGGCGCCTGGCGATCATCGACCTGTCGGAAGCCGCTGCGCAACCCATGCATTATCTCGGGCGCTATTCGGTGGTTTTTAACGGCGAGATATACAATTACCAGGAGCTGCGCGATATGCTGCGGATGGAAGGGTTTCAATTCAAAACGGATTCAGATACAGAAGTGCTGCTGGCTGCTTATGCGGCGTGGGGACCTGCCTGTCTCCGGCATTTCGATGGCATGTTCGCATTTGCACTCTGGGACGCCGAAACCGGGGTATTGTTTGCCGCACGCGACCGCCTGGGTGAGAAGCCATTCTTTTTCAGCTATGACGAACAACAGCTTGTTTTCGCCTCCGAAGTGAAGGCGCTGGTGCAGATGGGCATTTCCCGCGATGTGAATGAAAAGCTGCTGTATAACTTCCTTACAATAGGCTACACGGTCAATCCCGGCGATCCCGGTGAAACGTTTTACAGGGAGATCCGCAAGCTTCCCGCTGCCACTTCGATGACATTTGACCTGGGGAAAGGTGAAATGGTGCTGGAGAAATACTGGCAGCCGTATGTTGATGTGCAACAAAACCTGTCGGCGGAAAATGCCGTTGAAATGTTCCGCGAGATGCTCCGGGCATCGGTACAACGGCGGATGCGCAGCGACGTACCCCTGGGTACAAGCCTGAGCGGGGGGATCGACAGTTCTTCCGTGGTGGCGCTGATCGGGCAGCAGACAAACGGCACCTATACCCATAACTGCTTCACCGGCGTGTTCCCTGGTTTTGGGAAAGATGAAAAAATGTGGTCTGAGAAAGTTGCCGGCACCTTCGGTCTTCACCAGTACACCACCACCATTGATGCCAGCGAGGTAGCGTCTTTGATGAACGAGGTAATGGCGCATCATGATGCACCATTCGGATCAGCGAGCCCACTGCTGCAATACCGGGTTTACCAGCTGGCGAGGCAGCATGACGTTACGGTACTGCAGGATGGGCAGGGCGCCGACGAGCTCCTCGCCGGTTACCACAAATATTACCGCTGGTACTGGCAGGAGTTGTACCGGAAAGGCGTGTTAAAAGAAAGCGGTGAACTGTCTGCTGCACGTGCCAATGGCATCAGGGAGCCTTTTGGTCTGTTGCACCGTGGCGCAGCAATGCTTCCCGACTTTACAGCTTCCGTGCTCCACGTGATCCGCCAACGACAAGCAGCGGCCGGCAGTGACCTTCACCGTGATTTTGTAGATCGCAACCGCAGCAGCTTTTATTATACAACACCAGCCAGCTTCGACCTGAACGGGGTGTTGTATTATGACACATTTGTTAATGGACTGGAAGGACTTCTTACGCTCGCTGACCGCAACAGCATGGCACACTCAGTCGAGGTCCGGCTGCCGTTCCTTGACCACCGTCTTGTTGAATTTCTTTTTGCACTCCCCCCGTCCTTCAAGATCAGGGGTGGCTGGACCAAGTGGCTGCTGCGGGAATCGGTGAAGGATATGCTGCCGCAGGAGATCGTATGGCGAAAGGACAAGGTTGGCTTTGAGCCCCCACAACGGTTATGGATGGAGGATCCCGCTGTGCAGCAGGCGATTCGCCATGCTAAGGAGGAAATGTATAGGCGGGGTATCATCCGGCGGAGCGCCGTGGACAAAAAAATTCAGCCACACGATGCATATGTGGCTGAAAACATGGACTGGAGAATATGGACTGCTTCTTACTTATGGAGATGATCAGGCCTTCTTCATTTTTTTCTCGATGGTCATGTTGCCATAAGCATCGGAACGGACATTGTACCAATGAGTTTCATCCTGTAAAACGATGGTGTACGACAGGTCGTCCTGGGATGATAATTCGGTTACGCCATAAATTTTCTTTCCCTCGAATTTTTTAGCGACCCTGGAACGGATCAGGATCGGGAGTGACTCCTCGAAATAGTAGCGGATGGTCCGTACTACATTCCCGTCTTCGTCGTAAACTACTGAAAGCCTGATGTCGTTCTGGCTGAACTTGGCCTCGTACTGGTTGTTGTACTCGTCCCAGCTCACTTCCTTTACAAATTTGAATGTCCTGTTGAATGCATCCAGCACTTTCGGTGTTGGTTCGTCTGCATAAGAAAAATTGCTGAAGAGCGCTACTGCTGCAATGATGAATATCCTTTTCATGGTTTGTGGTTTTAAATGATTGATGATGTGAAAGTAGATGCTCGTTGCACGCAAGTCAAGCAATACTACAGCAGCGGGACCTGTTGTTAAAGGAGGAGAAGCCGCTAAAAAGTCGTCAGCTACCGAAGTGTGAAAAACGGGTGATGAAGTACGAATATGTACGTATGAACGGCAGCGATGATGTTACAAACCTGCGGTTAAGCTTCTGTTAAACTGGAATGGCGGCAGCGGCACCCTGTAAAAAACGGGCTGCAAGCGCGTACGAAATGAACGATGCGCGTCAACATCAGTGCAGGGAACACTCGCACAATCTCCGCATCTTTGCAATCTTAATTTGCGAACATGAAGATTGCTACGAAATTCATACATGCAGGCGTTGAGCCGGATCCGTCAACGGGTGCGATCATGACGCCGATCTACCAGACTTCCACCTATGTACAGGAAGCACCTGCACAGCATAAGGGTTATGAATACGCCCGCAGCCAGAATCCAACGCGCACGGCGCTGGAAGCTGCGTATGCAGGGATCGAGAACGGCCGCTTCGGTCTGGCCTTCAGCAGCGGTGTGGCTGCAACGGATGCGGTCATCAAATTGCTGAAGCCCGGTGACGAGGTGATCGCCGCCAGTGACATGTATGGTGGCACGTACAGGCTTTTTACAAAGGTGTTCGAGAAGTTTGGGATCACTTTCCACTATGTTAACATGCAGCAGGCCGACAACGTGCGGCAGCACATCAATCAGAACACGAAGCTGATCTGGACGGAAACACCGACCAATCCACTGATGAACATTACGGATATCGCTGCCATGGCTGCAATCGCAAAGGAGCACAAGTTGTTGCTGTGCGTTGACAATACATTTGCCTCACCATATTTACAGAACCCGCTCGACCTCGGTGCCGACATCGTGATGCACTCAGCAACGAAATACCTTGGAGGGCACAGTGACGTGATCCAGGGCTGCCTGGTAATGAATGACCCCGCCCTGCGCGAACAGTTGTATTTCATCCAGAAAAGCTGTGGTGCGGTTCCGGGCCCGCAGGATTGCTTTCTTGTACTGCGCGGTATCAAGACCCTGCACGTGCGCATGCAGCGTCACTGCGAAAATGGCGAAAGGATCGCCCATTACCTGCGGAAGCACCCGAAGGTTGGGCGCGTGTACTGGTGCGGCTTCGAGGATCACCCGAATTATGATATCGCGCGCAGGCAGATGCGCGGCTTTGGCGGCATGATGAGCTTCGAGCTGAAAGCAGATACGGCTGAAGAAGTGAAGCGGGTGTTGTCTTCCACCAAATTGTTTGCCCTGGCGGAAAGCCTGGGTGGGGTGGAGTCGCTCATCAACCACCCGGCCACCATGACCCATGCGTCGATACCACGCGAGGAACGGCTCCGCAACGGCCTTACGGATGGACTGATCCGGCTGAGTGTCGGGATCGAGGATGCAGACGACCTGATAGAAGACCTGAACCAGGCGATCGGCTGATGCAGCGGGCGCCGTTGAAAGATTTCCTGGACAGGAAGGTGGATGAATACAACCAGCCTTCATTCATTGCCGCTGACCCGGTGAGCATACCACACCGTTTTACCCGCATGCAGGACATTGAGATCGCGGGCCTGTTCGCTGCTGTTTTTGCCTGGGGCAACCGCACCACGATCATTAATAAGACAAATGAATTGCTGCGCCGGATGGATGATGCACCCTTGGAGTTCTGCACGCAGCATCGACCCAGGGACCTTCGTCAACTGCTGGAATTCCGGCATCGCACCTTTAATGATACGGACCTCCTGTATTTTATAGAATTCTTTCGTCACCATTATAACCATTACGAGTCGCTGGAACCTGCCTTCAGCCTGTGGATGCAACCGGGAGACACCGATACTGCCCATGCCCTGGCGGGCTTTCACGATTACTTTTTCTCATTGCCGGATGCACCTGGTCGTACGCGCAAGCACATTGCAACGCCTGAACACGGTTCCACCTGCAAGCGGCTAAACATGTTCCTGCGGTGGATGGTACGCAGCGATGACCGGGGCGTGGACTTCGGTATCTGGAAAACAATTTCTCCAGCGCAGCTGATCTGCCCCGTGGATGTACACGTGGCACGTGTGGCGAGGCGACTGGGACTGATCACGCGCAAACAGACCGACTGGACGACAGCCGTGGAACTCACGGAACAGCTTCGGAAGATGGATGCGGGTGACCCTGTCCGTTATGATTTTGCGCTGTTCGGGCTGGGTGTGACGGAGCGGTTTGCTTAAAGAAATGAAAAAGTAAAAAGGGGTCTTGCTGCTGGCTACCATTTTTCTTCGTCTGGAATATCGCCGGTTGCCCGGTGTTCCTTTCTTGCGCGGTTCTTCTGGAGCTGGCGTTCGATCAGCAGGCTGGCTATAAGGTCGCCCGCGTCAGTAGATGGATGATCCTGCAGCATTTGTTTTAACGTTTTTTCAGAAACGTCCACGCGGTACAGGATGTACACGAGCCTGGAGAAATCGGTCCGGATCAGTTCATTGACCAGCTCCCTTATCTGCTGGTGCAGCGCCGTCCTTCTTTCCACCGGCAATTCTTCCGCCAGTTCGTGCAACGCTGTCTGGATCGTGGCCGCAGTGTCCATTGCCTGAAGGTAAAACTGTTTTAGCCGGAATGTTGAATGTTGAATTTTGAATGTTAAATGAACAACAACAGGCGAACTACAAACAGCAAGCCGCAAACTGCGAACTGCAAACTGCGAACTGCAAACTGCGAACTGCGAACTGCGAACCGCAAACCGCGAACGGCGAACCGCAAACTGCGAACAGCGAACAGCAAACAGCAAACTGCGCCGCGAACTGCCCCCTCGGCACTATTTTTTTGCACCTTCTGGAAACGATTCTATGCAGCGCGATGGAGCAAATACCAGCCTCTGGCAGCACCAGGTGGAAGATTATCCTTCCCGCCAGGGCAGCCTGGACGGGCAACAATTCGACGTGATCATTGTAGGTGGCGGCGTGACGGGCATTACCACGGCCCTGCAACTGCAAAAGGCCGGGAAAAAAGTCCTGGTGGCCGAGTCCCATCACCTTTGTTTTGGTACGACCGGCGGCACAACCGCACACCTGAACAGCTTTCTCGACAAATCCTACGATGATATCGAAAAGGATTTCGGGGAAGATGCTGCTCAACTGGTGGTTTCTGCCACGGGGAAGGCGCTGGAACTTTATCGCAGCAACATAGAGGAATACCAGATCGATTGCGACTACCGGCAGAAGGACGGTTATTTATATGCAGTAACGGACGAACAGTCCGAAAAGCTGGACAGTATATTCGAAGCATCGGTACGAGCGGGGGTGGAAGTAGTGCGCTCAGAGCGGATCCCGGTTCCTGTTGAATTCAAAAAGGCGATCGTATACCGGGAGCAGGCACAGGTCCATCCTGCCAAATACGTGTATGGCCTTGCAAAGGCATTTGAAGCGGCCGGCGGCGTTATCATGCAGAACTGTCACGTCAACGACGTTGTAGAATCAGATGAAATGGTGGTTGCGGATACCTCCCTCGGTCCGGTGAAAGGAACCTACCTTATATATGCGACACACATCCCCCCCGGCATCAACCTGCTGCATTTCAGGTGCGCCCCCTACCGCAGCTATGCCATCGCCGTAGAACTGAAGAGCGGTGATTACCCGGACGGACTGGCATATGATATGTTCGATCCGTACCATTATTACCGCACCCACGAAACTGCGGACAAAAAATACCTGGTCATCGGTGGCGAGGACCATAAAACCGGGCATGAAAAGTTCACGGATTCGTGCTTTGCACAGCTCGAGGCGCACGCCCGTTCCTATTTTGACGTAGGAACGGTGGCGTTCCGGTGGTCATCGCAGTTCTTTGAACCGGCTGACGGGCTTCCCTATATCGGCCTGCTGCCCGGAAGCACCGGGAATATCCTGGTAGCAACCGGTTACAGTGGTATCGGCATGATCTGCAGTCATATTTCGGCACTGTTGCTGACAGACCTGATCATGAAAAAGGAAAATGCGTACGCGGCCCTGTTCAATCCCAACCGGGTCAAGCCCGTGGCCGGCTTTGCCAATTTTGTGAAAGAGAACGTGGATGTGGTCACGGAATTTTTTGAAAAGCGCCTGGAAGCGGAAAAGATCGAAGGGTTGAATGAACTGGCACCCGGCGAGGCAAGGGTCGTGCGCTATGAAGGCAAAAAGCTGGCAGTATACAAGGACCCGCAGGGCAAGGTGTACGCGGTGAACCCGGTATGCACCCACGCCAAATGCGTGGTTAGCTGGAACGGGTCGGAAAAAAGCTGGGACTGCCCCTGCCATGGCGCGCGTTATGACCTGGACGGAAAGGTGCTTACCGGCCCGGCCCGCAAAGGCCTGGAGCCTGTGAGCATAGACGTGTTCCACAAGCATTCTACCTGACGGCGGCAGACAAAAGTTATCCCCGTGTATCTGGAAAACCAAATGCGGAACGGCGAAAAATTTATTGTAATTTGATCGCCAGCATGGTCCGCACCCCTTGAATTGCCAAAACCAGATACACATGGACCATCAAAAGCCTTTTATTGTTGTTGTGGATGATGATGAAGAGGACCGTTACCTGCTTCACTGCTGCTTTAATGAACTGGAGCTTTCCGATAATGTAAAATTTTTCGGCGATCCCCAGCAATTCATGAAGTATGCCGAACTGCTCAGCAGCCTGAACGTTCGGCCATCGCTTATCATCCTGGACTACGAGATGCCGTATATGAATGGCAAAGGTCTCGTCAATTTTCTCAAAGGCCACGCCGAACTGAATAATATACCTGTTGTCATTCTTACCAATCTTTTGTCGGACGGGGTACGTGAGCAGTTAAGGGAACTGGGTGTTGCCGCTTCGTACCAGAAAGGAATGAATTTCGAGGCGCTGGTTGCCGACATGAAGGAGATCCTCACTTATGCCGCGCCGTTGGAGCAGCGGATGTAAGTGTGGTTGCTGGTTCCCTGTTACTAGTTGCTGGCGAATGTTTGAGATTCCACCGCGAAGCCACCATCACGAATAAACTTCGGTACCTATAGCAAAAAAAAGCCCGCAGCCGCAGCTGCAGGCACACATGAAAAATTGCTGTAGGGGGAGGAGTCGAACCTCCACGGGGCAGTTAGCCAAAGTGCAAAGTTTAGTGGTCAACCCTGGTCGGCCTTACCGGAGTAACGTCGGCTCTACACTTCGTTTATCCTGGATCCCCACCCCCGAGACAAGAGGGCATGTCTGCCTAAGGTTTCATCACCCCACAGTGTTTTCGTTTCAATGATCTTTAATAAAGTTATTGACGGCTGAATATATTTTCATCATTCGCTGTAAATTTTAGATATTATTCAATATTTTGCGAAGGTGTTGAATACATTTTAAAAATGCTGCTTAAATGACGCCTTCATTGAATTTTGACAAACTGGACCTGCAGATCATCCAGCAGATGCTGAAGGATGCATCAGTTTCCTATGCCGAACTCGGGAAAAAACTCTTTGTATCGGCCGGCACCATCCACGTGCGCATGAAAAAGTTGCAGGAAGCGGGCGTTATCAGCGGCCTCAGGTCCGAAGTGAACCTGAAAAAGCTCGGGTATGATGTCATCGCCTTCATCGGTATTTACCTGGAGAAAAGCTCGCTGTATGATACGGTCGCAAAAGAGCTCAGAAAGATCCCCGAGATCGTGCGCCTGAACTATACTACGGGCAATTACAGCATCTTTGCTGAAATCGTGTGTAAGGACATCGCGCAACTGAGGACCGTGCTGCACGACGAGCTGCAGAAGATCCGCGGGATCGAAAGAACCGAAACGTTTATCTCGCTGGAAGAAAGCCTGAACCGCGGTGTGCACATAACCGGCTGATATGAAGACAGCGCCGTTTTTCAAAGGCCTTTCCTGGCTGCTTATCCTGAACCTGCTGGTGAAGCCGGTGTGGATCTTCTTTATCGACCGCCAGATGCAGAACATCGTGGGTCATGAAGCGTACGGCCAGTATTTCGCGCTGCTCAATTTGTCCGTTGTTCTCAGCTTCCTCACGGATATGGGCCTGGGCAACATGGCCAACCAGCGACTGGCAGCAAAGGAGTCTCTCAATATTCGCCTGCTCCTGGGCATGAAGCTGCTTCTCATCCTGTTTTATGTTGTTACCTGTTTCATAGTGGCAATGGTCACCAACACCGGCAGGTGGGACCTGCTGATCTATATTATCCTGATACAGGCGCTCAACTCGATGTTCCTGTTCGCGCGCGGGCTGATCACCGCGCAGCAGTTGTTCACGGCAGATGCCTGGCTGTCGGTGATCGACAAGTTGCTGATGATCCTGCTGGCGGGAGCAATGATATACGGAACCTTCCTCGGCGGCATTAATTTGCTTCGCTTCCTGCAGGTGCAGCTTGCATCTACTGCGGTGGCGGTGCTGATCGCATTCCTTGTTATCCTTTACAAACGGCTGCTTCCGTCGGGTGGTATGGAGAAAATGCTCGTGGTGGCGAAGCGGACATTTCCCTTTGCCATCATCCTGTTCCTGATGGGTATGCACTACCGGCTCGACGGGTTCCTTTTGGAGCGCATTCATGTCAACGGTGCATTTGAAGCGGGCATGTATGCAGCTTCGTTCCGGATCCTTGATGCCGCCAACGTGGTGGGCTACCTTGCTGCGTCTTTTCTTGTTCCGTTCATCGCGCGGAACCAGTACGACCGCCCGGTGTTGCAATCAACGCTTGTGAACGTAACGCACGGACTGCTGTTCTTCGGTATCGCTGTTTCGGTTTTCTGCATCAGCTATGCCCCGTGGATCACCCAGCTGCTGTATCATACTGCCGACAGCTACATGGCCACCGTGCTGCAATTCTGTATCGCGTCGCTGCCGGCATACCTGGCGATCCATGTATACGGTTCATCGCTGGTGGCTACCGGGCGTTTCGCCATCTTCAACCTGGTGCTGCTTGCATCCGTCATCATCAACATCGTCCTGAACCTGATACTCATCCCGGGGATGGGCGCAAAAGGCTGCAGTATCGCGGCGATCGCCAGCCAGTATTTCTGTGCAACTGCTGTGTGGGCGGCAACGGTAAAGCGGCTGAATATCGGCTTTGACTGGAAGGGGATCATCAGTTACCTGTTGCTGGGTGTTCTTCTTGCTGGTCTCTTTTACGCGGGAAAAATGCTGCATCTGAATGTTTGGCTTATTTTAGCCTTTTCCGTTTTGATCACAACCGGATTGCTGGCCCTTCGGATCAATAATTTGAAAAACTTTTTATTCAAGAGATATGCCTGACCTGTTTAACCTGTTTGCCAGGTGGTGGAAGTTCATTTTCGGGTTTGCCCTGGTCGCCGCCGTTGTTGCGCTGATCTTCTGCCTGATCAGCACGAAACTGTATCTGGGTGAAGCGACCGCGCTGCCCGTGAACAGTATGACCGCGGACAAGGCGCGCATCTTCGGCACCAACATCCAGGAACTGTATTCCGATTTCGGCACACCGGATGAACTGGACCGCATCGAAGGCACCGCCATACTCGATACCATTTACATTGCGACGGTAAAAGAGTTCAACATGGAAGAGCACTATGGGATCCCACATTCCGGTGAAAGCTTTTACAAGGCAGCTATGAAGCTGAAGAAAAACAGCAGGATCAGAAGAAGCGGTTATGGTGAGCTGAAGGTGAAGGTCTGGGACAAAGACCGGAACCTGACAGCCGCGCTGTCAAATTCACTGCTGGATAAGATACAATCCATTCACCAGCGCCTGCAGAACGAAAGTAACGCGGCTATACTGCAGCGGCTCCGTGAAGACTATGCGAAGAAGCAGCAGGAGTTCCGTGGCACTTCCGACTCGATGCGGAATGTCAGTGGAACAGATGCCGAGATCCTGCAGGCTAAAAAAACTGCTGCGTTTGACCAGTTGCTGCAATATGAAAAGATGATCGACCAGTACCAGCTGGCGCTGAGTACCAATCCGCCCGTGCTGCTGGTGGTGGAAAAGGCCCGTCCGCCGGTGTGGCATGACAAGCCCAAAACGTTGCAGGTGGTGCTGCTGACCTTTTTTGCGGCGCTGGCATTCGCCTTCCTGATGGTATTGTTCCTCCAGGCACGCAGAACCACATGACCATCCCGGGTAACATAACAGGAGCCGGTTTATCCCTGCTGTTCCTGGCCTCGGCGGCTGCAGCGGCATTGCTGCACCTGCCTGCCTTGCTTGCCGTACCTGTTGCTTTTATGGCGGTTTTGTGGATGATCCGGGATCCTGCCTTGCTGGTGTATGTGCTCGTTGCCTCGGTACCATGGTCCATTGAATACAACTTTACTGCCTCGCTGGCATCAGATCTTCCCGACGAGCCGCTGATGCTGCTGGCGTCCTTTGTCATCATCTGCATTCTCGCGTACCAGAGACGTTCCCTGCCGGTCTCGCTGAGGCATCCGCTGGTATTCCTGCTGATCGCGCAGTTTGCATGGGTGATCATATCCGTAGTGAACTCCACCGACTTTATCCTGTCGTTCAAATACATGCTGGCGAAGACCTGGTACCTGCTGGCATTCGTGGCGCTGCCCGTATACCTGTTCCGCGACCGCATCAGCATCCGGAATGTGGCGATATCATTACTGGTATCCATGATGCTGTTCATGTTCGTAGCCCTCGTACGGCATGCAGGAAACGGGTGGACTTTTGAAAAGATCAACGATTCCGTTGAGCCGTTTTTCCGCAACCATGTGAATTATTCCGCGTTGCTGGTGTTCATGGTGCCGCTGCAGCTGGCCATCCTGCGTTATACTTCATCTCGTCTCTTAAAGGATGTGTTGCGCGTGCTGCTCGTGATCACGCTGGCGGCGCTTTATTTTTCCTATGCGCGTGGCGCCTGGCTGGCGCTGCTGACGGGACTGGCGGGATACTGGCTGTTGCGGAAAAAGCTGCTCCTTGCTGCCGTGTGCGTGGGATTCTTTCTGACTATTGCATCTGTTTTCCTGCTGAAGCACAACGACCATTACCTGAAATACGCGCATGATTTCAAGACAACGATCTTTCATACAGACTTCCGGTCACACCTGGTGGCGACATACCAGCTGCGCGATGTGTCCACTGCGGAGCGCTTCTACCGCTGGATCGCGGGCGTACGCATGATCCGCCATCA
>DASUVB010000202.1:0-5031 GCA_036373835.1 Flavisolibacter sp.
CTGTAACTGTAATAACGGGGGCGAAAAGCCTGCGGAAACGACGACGGAAGCCGCTGCAAGTGACACCGGCCCCAAAAAACCGCGTTCCCTTCGCCACTCGAAGTGTTTGAAATTCCCGGATCGGTTGCTGATGGAATGGTAAAATATTACAGCACCTGCGCAGGACAACTATGCCAGCCAAATAAAAAGGGAATGTTGTTTGACCGACAAATCATGGACGAGCTTAATCAGAAATTTCCGCCGGCTAACATCAGAAGAATAGACGCCCGGTACCGCGCGGAAGACGTAAAAAGATACATTAATACAAGGAATCGTACCGGAAAAGCAGGTGAGGTGGAGGGGTATATCACAGAACTGATCGTTGCGACCGACCCTGAAACAGAAATCGTTTATTATTACGATTTCGCTTTGTTGTGCCCACCACCGGAGCCATGTGACAGGGAGATGCCATCTAAGGACAGCCTGACTTCCATCGACACATCCAGGAAGAGCAAATAATTAAAGAATAGCCGGGTCTTCTTCTTTTTCGGCCGGTTCCGGTGCTGCCGGAGCCGGCTTCGTTACCTGGTACCATAGTTTTTTTACAGATAACTGTTGCCGCAGCTTCATCAACTTCTTTGATTCCAGGAAATGCACCATCCCATGTTCCAGGTAGTGGTGCAGCGGTACAAGCAGAGAAATGATGCCCACCTTGTACATCCAGATCGTCAGTGGTTCACCGTGCGAGATATGGTGCAGGTAGGAATCGATCATTACAATAAAAAATTCGAACAGGCAGATAAAGGCAAAGAATCCCAGCGTGCGGATGGTGAACCGCGACACCGGGAACATCCCGACCAGGATCAGCAGCAGGAAGAACAAGGCGATGCCGATCGAAATGCCCATGTATTGCAGGTTCTTTAATCGCAGTTTGCGCGCATCCGCATCCGCGAGATCCTTTTCGTGTTTTTTGTTTTCTCGGTCAACGGCCAGCAGCGACAACTGCCCTTTATTGGCCTGCAGCTGCAGTTGCGCGGATGCCTTGTGATACAACTGGCTGTATTCATATGCCTTCCTGTAATCGCCCACCTGCACATAGAGCTGGTTGAGGTTGTTGGTGATACTGGAATCCAGCGTCAGGCTTTGCAGGTCGCGGTTCAGGGTATGCGCTCTCTCGTAATAGCTGATCGCGTTGCCGACGTCATTCTTCATTTTGAAGCAGGCGGCCATTTCCTTTAACAGGTAAAGCTGCACATTGGTTTCAAAGGAGCGGGTAATCTCCGGTTCCGCCAACCGGTAATAATAAAGGGCAGAGTCCGGCTCAAGTCCGTACCGGTAGCAGTTTCCCAGGGTCACATAATAATTATCCCTCCCACGGTTCTTGTAAGACTGGTGGAGGTCCGTATTAGAAAACAGGTATTGCAGCGCCGCCCGGCTGTTTTTTTCAATGATCATGTAGTAAGCCATCATCAGCTGCTTGCTGTACAGGTATTCCTTGAAAAGATTCAGCTGCGCTGACAGGATCAGCGCGCGTTCGATGTATTCCTTCTTTTCAATGAACCGGGCGAGGTCAATGTAGTCGTGCAGCAGTCCCTCCCTGTCCCCGGTCTCGTTGTGAATGGAGACACTTTTCAGCAGGTTGTTCTCTGCCAGCGACCGGTCATTCAGCCGGTAATAAAGGGAGGCAAAGTGGTGAAATACCAGTGCCTGGAGGGATTTGTTTTTGATCTGGTATGCCAGGTCGTAGGCGTTGTTATAATTTTTATACGCGGACACAGCTTCGTCCTTTGCCAGCAGGATGTCGCCCAGCTCCAGGTAAAACACGGCACGAAGCGAATCGTTGCGAAGGTTATCAATTGTCGTGAATGCCTGCATGGCTTCCTGCATCGCGTTATCCAGGTGGCCGCGCTTGCGCAGGACAGCAGCCTTGCGGATATGGGCGAGCGCTTCGTAATCCCGCTGCTTTTCCTCGCGGGCGTACGCCAGCCCCAGGTCGATGTAATCGATCGCACGGTCAAAGGTTTCCTTGTTATTCCAGTTGCCGATGCTTGCAATGGAATTATTGAATAAGGTGGTGAGGATCAGCTTGCGGTTTACGGAAAGCTTGGCGATGGTAAGCTGTTGCTGCTGGATGCTGTCCGCCTGCTTTTCCAGCTTGAAGGCATAATAATAGTCCGCCAGTTTACCCAGAGCCTGGATCTTCCCTTCGTCGGAGCGGGCGTTATCCACATTCCGGCGCAGGATGGAAATGGCGTCCTTTTCCTGAGCGATAGCGACGATTGAAATAAGAACGAGACAACAGCTCAGGATCTTCCCCCGGAGTTTCGGCATCTGAAAGCAGGCATTTACAGTAAGTTAACGAATAATTCGGGCTGAAATCAATTGGCAGATTACCTGTGCCCCCTTACCTTTGCAGCCTGAAAATGAAAGCTGCGTCTCCCGCGGCTTCCAAAACTTTCTTTAAAAGCTGAATATGGCAAAAGTTGGTAAGGTAAAACAAATCATCGGTGCCGTTGTAGACGTCCAGTTCGAAGGCGGTCTCCCCGAAATCTATAATGCACTTGAATTAAAAAGACAGAACGGCGATGTGCTGGTTCTCGAGGTCCAGAACCACCTGGGTGAGGACAGCGTACGTACCATTGCTATGGACGGAACCGAAGGCCTCATGCGCGGCATGAACGTGGAGGACACCGGCGGACCGATCAAAATGCCGGCTTCCGAAGATATCAAGGGACGCCTGTTCAACGTGACCGGCGACCCGATCGACGGCCTGCCACCAGTGCCCAAGGTAAATGGCCGGGCCATCCATGCCAAGCCGCCTGCCTTTGAAAACCTTTCCACGGCTACCGAGGTCCTGTTTACCGGGATCAAGGTCATTGACCTGATCGAGCCCTATGCAAAAGGTGGTAAGATCGGCCTGTTCGGTGGTGCCGGTGTGGGTAAAACAGTACTGATCCAGGAACTGATCAACAATATCGCGAAGGCTTACTCTGGTCTTTCCGTATTTGCAGGCGTGGGTGAAAGAACGCGTGAGGGTAATGACCTGATGCGGGAAATGATCGAGGCAGGCATCATGAAATATGGCGATGCGTTCAAGCACAGCATGGAAGAAGGCGGCTGGGACCTGAGCAAAGTGAATATGTCAGAACTCGCCGATTCCAAAGCAACCTTTGTATTCGGGCAGATGAATGAACCCCCGGGCGCACGTGCCCGCGTGGCGCTTTCCGGGCTGACCATCGCGGAATATTTCCGTGACGGTGATGGCACCGGGAAGGGACGTGACATCCTGTTCTTTGTTGACAATATCTTCCGTTTCACCCAGGCCGGTTCCGAGGTTTCGGCCCTGCTGGGACGTATGCCTTCGGCGGTGGGCTACCAGCCAACGCTTGCTACGGAAATGGGTATCATGCAGGAGCGTATCACATCCACCAAAAACGGGTCCATCACCTCCGTGCAGGCGGTGTATGTTCCGGCCGATGACCTTACCGACCCGGCACCGGCAACAACGTTCGCCCACCTGGATGCAACGACGGTACTTTCCCGTAAGATCGCTGACCTTGGTATTTATCCCGCGGTGGATCCGCTGGATTCCACGTCGCGCATCCTGATGCCTTCTGTTGTCGGTGAGTCTCATTATAATACAGCAAACCGTGTGAAGCTGATCCTGCAACGTTATAAGGAGCTGCAGGATATCATTGCCATCCTCGGTCTTGATGAACTCAGCGATGAGGATAAGATGATCGTTGCACGCGCCCGCAAGGTGCAGCGCTTCCTGTCGCAGCCATTCCATGTTGCCGAAGCGTTCACGGGTCTGAAAGGCGTTCTCGTTCCGATCGAAGAAACCATCCGTGGTTTCAACATGATCATGGACGGCGAAGTGGATGAGTATCCTGAGGCCGCATTCAACCTCGTTGGAACCATTGACGATGCAATTGAAAAAGGTAAGAAACTGCTGGCACAGGCACAGGGCTAATTGAAAATTATGACACTTGAAATCCTGACACCGGAACGTAAATTATTCAGTGGCGAGGTGTACGGCGTGCAGATGCCGGGCATCAGTGGGTCTTTTGAAGTGCTGGACCGGCACGCACCGCTGGTCAGCGCGCTGAAGGAAGGCAGGATCAAGGTGCTGCGCGACCGGCAGAACCATACCGCCAGCTTCGATATCACCGGGGGCTTCGTGGAGGTTTTAAATAACAAGGTGACCGTTCTCGCCGAGGGGGCCACCGCAGTTGAATAAGACATTAGACGTATATGAAAGCCGCTGCTTTGCAGCGGCTTTTTTGTGTTTGAACAAACGGATATTATTTTCGCGCCAAATCTGCTTATGAGAAAACTCACAATAATGGCCGCACTCGTGGTGATGGCTTCATCGGTAAACGCACAGTTCAACCAGTCAGGAGGTGCCGGCCTCATTCTCGGCCTGGGTAATGTTCCGAAGTATGTAACATTTGATGCGGACCGTCCCTGGTTCCTCACATCCACTATTTCATACTATCCGCAATTTAATATCATGGAATCCGGCAACGCAGCCATATCCATCGGGACACCGGTCAGCATCGGGCTTTCCACCTACGAGGCATCTTCTACTGCCGACGAGGATGGGATCATGTTCCTGGCCGATCTGCCCGTGATGGTGGATCTGAAGCTCGGGACCGGATCGACCAGGGACAATACTTCCAAATATGGATTCTTCTTTGGAGCCGGTTTCGGATATACGTACACCACCCGCGAATACCAGTATTTTAATCCTTCAATTGGCGCGGTAGACCAGGTAAAGGGTGTATCGTATGGCCCCATGACCCACATCGGTGTCAACTTTGCATTGGGGAACAACCTGCATTATTTCATCCGCCTTCACGCTAAGTATGGACTGGAAAGTGTGAATTTCAAGTCGTTCGGACTGACCACCGGCATCGGGCTGTAATTGTGTAACCTCGGCAGGAAGCGCATCTTATAAAAAACATGTTTATGAGATGCATTTTACCCGTTGTGATGCTGATCCTCCCTGTTTCCCTGCTGGCACAGCCCCGGAAGCTCCAGGCCGATCAT
>DASUVB010000203.1:0-4513 GCA_036373835.1 Flavisolibacter sp.
AGTTGCCGGAGGAACACCAGTGGTTGCTGAACGAGGCGCGTGAAGTAACGGCACAGGCTTATGCTCCTTATTCGCGTTTCCAGGTGGGCGCTGTTGCCCGTATGGCAAATGGTGAGGTTGTGGCTGGCAGCAACCAGGAGAATGCCTCGTTTCCCGTGGGCCTGTGTGCCGAGCGTGTACTGCTCGCATCTATTTCATCTTTGTTTCCGCGTATTCCCATCAATACCATCGCCATCAGCTACAAAAGTGAAAATCACACCAGCGATCATCCCATCTCACCGTGCGGCATGTGCCGGCAGGCACTCCAGGAATTTGAAATGCGCGTGGATCACCCTGTACAGCTGATCCTCGGCGGGATGACCGGTCCTGTATATGTTATTGACAGTGCCAGCAAGCTGCTTCCCCTTGCATTTACCAGTGAAGAACTCCGCTGACCGTATCAGAAAAGCTGCTGCACGCCGTACGTGAATTTTGTTTCATGCTCCAGCAGCCATTTCTTTCGCCATAGTCCACCTGCATAGCCAACAAGTTTCTGGTCACTGCCGATCACGCGGTGGCACGGGACCACGATAGCAATGTTGTTGCGCCCATTCGCTGAAGCGACTGCGCGGATGGCCCTTGTATCGCCGTATTGTTTGGCAAGCTCGTTGTAGCTGATGGTCTTTCCGTACGGAATGCGGTTGAGCAGCTCCCACACGCGCGACTGGAAGTCAGTACCGTCCTGGTTTACCGGCAGCGTAAAGACCTTGCGGCGACCGTTGAAATATTCATCCAGCTGCCGGAAACATGCCTGCACCAGTTTGTGAGAAGTGTGCGTCGTGTCCGTGACATCCCCGTCGGTGAACGAGATCACTTTCAGGAACTTTTCAGAGCACTGCACCTGCAGCGTTCCGACAGGAGATGCGTAATAAGCAGTATACAGGTTCATTATCCAATCTTTGATCCATTGGATACGGAGCGTTCGGGCTGGAGTAAAACTACGTCATTACGGTCGTCATAGATCCCGAGTACCAGGCACTCGCTGATAAAGTCGGCGATCTGCTTTGGCGGAAAATTCACAACGGCCGCCACCTGCCGGCCAACCAGGCTGTCCGCTGAATAATGGGCAGTGATCTGCGCAGATGACCTCCGTACTCCCAGCGGGCCAAAATCTATTGAAAGGCGGTAGGCTGGCTTTCTTGCTTTGGGAAATTCCATGGCTTCGAGAACCGTCCCGATGCGGATATCGATCTTTTCAAAATCATCCCAGCTGATGGGTCCCTGTTGTTCCTGCATAATTTAATCCAGCAGCGCAGCAAGCTTCATCAGTTCTTCCATTTTATAAAAATCCCTGTCGTTGTTAAAGCATTTTCCAACTTCCTCAAGCAGGTGCTGGATCACCTTTTTGTTCGACATGGGCTTGAAGTATGATGATACCGGCGGTACTGAAATTCTTTTAAAATAGCTGTGAATGTCTTTTTGCGTAAACACCATTCCATTCGTCGGGTCGATGAAAAACTCGATCTTGCTCAGCGGGTCCTTTGTTTCGCTGCTGTAGCCCGGCTTGAAATAGGCAAGAACAAATTGTTTCGGAATGTAAATGGCACGAACAGGAATATCCAGCAGCTCACACAGGATGAGATACAACAACCCATTGCTGATCTGGTTCCCGCGCTTCGTTTCAAGCACTTTGTGCAAAAGGAAATCATTGACATCTGCGTATGCCGTTTCATTTCCCTTGAGGCTGTAATAGCTGTACAGGATACCCGTAACAATGCGTATCTGCTCCAGGGGCGTCAGGTAATTATTCAGCTCCAGCCAGATGTTGCGGCGGATCTTTTCCACTTCCAGCAACACGGGGCTGGTAGAAAGGTCCGGGTATTGGAACTTGGAAACCAGCAGGGCCCCGATGAGCAGGTCGTGATGGCCTGCCAGGCTCCATTGCCGGAAATCCTCGCTGAGATCCGCAAAGTGGAGCCGGTGAATAATCAGCTCGATCCGTTCCTGCGTTTGTTCGTCCGGTGTATTTTCCCAGAGATGCTCCAGGTTCGGGATGACCATTCTCCCCAGGCCTATGATCTTTTCTGTCACTACGCCAAACACCTCTTCATCGGGATCGTCGATCAGGTTCAATAGGGCTGATATTTCTTTTGATGCATCCATTCCACACTAATTTCGAAATTCAAAACTCAAAGTGAGCGTGATTTTTTCCACATACGCCTTTCAGGCAGGCTATGGCCTGAAGATATCTTAAAAAAGGTGCCAGCCCATGCTGATCAACGCGGGTATTGTTGGTGAAGCTATTTCTTCCGTGAGCTGCCCTTTTTCGATGCCGCTTTTTTTGATGCAGCCTTCGCGGGTGCCGCTTTTTTCGCTGCTTTGGCAGGAGATTTCCTGGTGGAAGCTTTTTTGGTAAACGCCCCCGGCACCTGGGTTTCCACCATCTTTTTAACGTCCTCCAGCGACATCGCGGACAATTCTTCCGGCGTATATTTTTCTCCATCCGCGCGGCGCCCGAGCTTGAGCATTTTCTTGCCGAAGCGGATAAACGGTCCCCACCGGCCATTCTCAATGCTGATCTTTTCAGCAGGCCATTGTTGAATATACCGGTTGGCTTCCTTGTCCAGCTTTTTGCTGATCAGTTCATTAATATCATGCGGGGTGAGCGCCTCGAAGTTGTAGGCCTTCGGAACATTGATGTACAGGTTACCCCATTTCAGAAAAGGCCCGAATCGCCCCTTTCCTTTTGTGACAGGCTGATCGCGGAACATCGCGATTGGAGCATCCACTATTTTTTTCTCTTCGATCAGCTGTATGGCACGTTCCAGGTCCACTTCCAGGGGATCTTCACCTTTCGGTATGGAAATAAACTGTTCCCCGAGCTTGACATAGGGCCCGAAACGCCCGATGTTGACCGAAACTTCCTGGCCTTCGTATTCGCCGAGGTTTTTCGGCAGGTCGAAAAGCTGCATGGCTTCGTCCAGCGAGATCGTTTCAATGCTCTGGTCTTTGCGCAATGCGGCGAAACGCGGCTTTTCCTCATCCTCTGTTCTGCCGATCTGCACCATTGGCCCATACCGGCCCATGCGCGCAACCACCGGCTTCCCGCTCTGCGGATCTGTTCCCAGCTCGCGTTCACCACGGATCCTTTCGGCAGTTTCAATGGTCTTTTCCACATCCTCCTTGAAAGGATTATAGAAATCATCGATCATTTTGTTCCAGCGGATCTTTCCCCGCGCCACTTCATCAAATTCCTCTTCGATGCGCGCGGTAAAGGAATAATCCATGATGTCATCAAAATACTGCTTCAGGAAGTCGGTGACAACAAGCCCAAGATCCGTAGGGAACAACTTGGCTTTTTCGGCTCCCGTTGTTTCCACCTGCACTTTCTTGGTGATCTTATCATGGCTGAGTGTAAACACGTCGTAGTGGCGCTGCAGGCCTTCTTTGTCGCGCCGTTCCACGTAACCACGCTTCTGGATCGTGGATATGGTGGGAGCGTAGGTTGACGGCCGCCCGATCCCCAGCTCTTCCAGCTTTTTCACCAGTGAAGCCTCGGTATAGCGCGGGAGCGGTCGCGTGAAGCGCTCGATGGCCTTCATTTCGCGGAAATCCACCCGCTGCCCCGGCTGCAAGGGCGGCAGCATTCCTTCCTGTGTTTCCTCTCCATCCGTAATGTCTTCGTCATCCACGTCTTCGCGGTAAACTTTTATGAAACCCTCAAACCGCAGGACCTCGCCCTGGGCGGTCAGTTCAGCGTTATTTGTTGAAATATTGATTTTGGCAATGGTCTTTTCCAGTTCAGCATCAGCCATCTGGGAAGCCATGGTTCTTTTCCAGATCAGTTCGTACAACCGTCGCGTGTCAGCATCGCCGATCGTCGTATTGTTCATGTAGGTCGGGCGGATCGCTTCGTGGGCTTCCTGTGCCGACTCATTTTTATTCTTGTACCGGCGTGCCTGGTAAAAACGCTCACCAAAAGACGCGTGCACCACCTTCCTGATGTCGTCCATAGCCGTCTGGCTCAGGTTCACGCTGTCGGTCCTCATGTAAGTGATGTATCCATTCTCGTACAGCTTCTGCGCGAGCAGCATCGTGCGGCTGACGCTGTACCCAAGCTTGCGGGACGCTTCCTGCTGCAGGGTGGATGTAGTAAATGGTGCTGCCGGCGATCTGCGCGTAGGCTTTACCTGGATATCATTGATGGTATACGAAGCACCGATGCACTGCTTCAGGAATTCCTCCGCAGCATCAGCCTTCGAAAATTTTGATCCTTCGGCCTTGAAGCCGATCTGCCTGCCGGAATTGTCGGGCGCCGTGAACTGGGCTTCCACCTTGTAGCTGCTTTGCGCGGTAAAGGCGTTTATTTCCCGCTCTCGTTCGGCGATCAGTCGAACGGCCACACTCTGAACGCGGCCGGCGCTCAGGTTGTTCTTCATGCTGATCTTCCGCCACAGCACGGGGCTCAGTTCAAATCCGACGATACGGTCCAGGATGCGCCGCGCCTGCTGGGCATTCACCAGGTTCATATCCA
>DASUVB010000204.1:0-3251 GCA_036373835.1 Flavisolibacter sp.
TGCTGCCGGCCGAGATCGGGATCTCTGTTTCCTATCCGTTGCCAGGTACACGCTTTTATGAAAATGTGCGACACCAGCTGCAGGAGAAAGCCAACTGGAGCCATTCAGATGACCTGGCGCTGATGTTCCATAACACCTACACGCCTGCATTTTACCGCCAGCTGCACCGGTATGTGCACAGCAGCTACCGCCTGAAGCTGTCGCTGCGGAATCTCAGGGCGGTGGTAACCAAACCGCGAAATTCCAGCTGGGGACAATTTCGGAAAGCGTTGTCATGGCCTTATTATCTTCCTGTGCACGTGCTGCAATGGTTGCGCCTGTTGCGCCTTCAATACATTCAATGAGCGTACACGTCGACCATACCAATGAACAACGCGCGGCCCGGGCCTTTACGGCACAGTCACCGGTGTTCGACGCCATGTATGGTTCTGACCCGGTCATCCGGTATAAAAGGGAACGTGTGCGTGCGCATGTGATGACGCACGTCGCCCCCGGGAGTCGCATCCTTGAGCTCAATTGCGGTACCGGTGAAGATGCAATATTTTTTGCGCGGCACGGCTACCGTGTTCATGCCACAGATATTTCTGACGGGATGTTGCAGCAGCTGCAACAGAAAATTGACGGGAACGGCGTGACCGGCCTTACAAAAGAACAGTGTTCATTCCTGCAATTGCAACAGCTTCGTGACAAAGGACCCTATGATGCTGTCTTTTCAAATTTCGGAGGACTGAATTGCACCGGTGATCTGCATGCCGTCGTCCGCTCAGTCGATACGTTGCTGAAGCCGGGCGGCACCATCACGCTGATCCTGATATCGAACTTTTGCCTTTGGGAACTGCTGTTGTTATTCCGCGGGAAATTCAGGACGGCGACCAGGAGATTCTTCGCTTCGGGCGGCCGCAGCGCCCAGGTGGAAGGCCGGCCGTTCAAATGCTGGTATTATTCGGCAAAGCAGGTAAGGCGGATGCTGCCTGGATATGACGTGCTGTCGACTGAGGGTTTATGCACGTTGGTCCCCCCGTCCTATATTCAGGGCTTTGCCGCGAAATACCCCGGTCTTTTTTCATTCCTTGCGCGTGCGGAGAAGCGGCTGGCCGGCACCTGGCCATGGAGATATTTCGGTGATTACGTGATGATTACTTCGCGGAAGATTGAAGCACCTGCTGCGGCGCCGGACTTGTGAAAACAATGCGCCCTGCCTGTTCTGATTCTGCTTCGACAATGCAGCGATGGAGATACACATACTTCAGCCAGCTGTAGCGGGCTATGATCGCGGCTACCGCAAAGCCTTTGTAGCCATCGAGGAAACCCAGTTCGAAAATATACGACTTGGCTGCATTGAAAACCGGGGACAGGAGCCGCTTCCAGAGGGAGTTACTGCGACCTTTCATAAAATAATCATGGGCGGTCAGTTCAGCATAACGCGCCGTTTTTTCGCGGTATTGCTCCACATCCCTGATGCTGAAATGCAACATGGGCTCGTTGAGGATTTTTGATGTGGAAGAAGTTACCAGCTTTTCGTGTACCAGGTTCATATTCCATTTTCCATGCAGTCGGTGGTACAGGCGCACCGGTTTGTCGTGCCCCGGGGTGCCAAAGCGAATGCGGCTGCCGAGGTAGTGATTCTGCCGGCGGAAACGGTATACATTGTTTTCGTGTAACTGCAGGTGCAGGATGCGGTCACGCAGGGCGGGGGTGAGGCGTTCATCGGCGTCCATGGCAATGATCCAGTCGTGCCGCGCGGCTTCAGCGCCGGTATTACGCGAATGACCGTAGCAGATCCAGTCGATCTCGATGACGCGCGCGCCTGCCGCTACGGCGATCGGCACGGTGTTGTCGGTACTGCCGCTGTCCACTACAATGATGTCGCCGGACAGGCCGGCAGCGGACGCGATGCAGGCCGCGATATTCTCCTCTTCATTCTTCGTAATGATAACAACTGAAACTGGTACCACGTGTCACTTTTAATGTCAGTAAACTGCTTTCAGATGATCGGCCGCATGATTAAAAATGCCGGATACCTTTTGCCTGTACTGATGCAGGAGCCAGATCTGGAAGTTGGCCGGGTCAGGTTTAGCACAATGTATGCTTGCATTCATTCCCATGAGGATCCCACGGCTGTTGCGCCGTCCGTTTTTCGATTTCCTGTTCCACCGCTTCTTGGTGATCCTCATCAGCCATTCGTTGACAAGATTGCCAGCCGTATGGTTGAGCAGGAATTCAAGCAATCGTTTCAACAGGGAATCATTCTTCCTTTTAAAGTACGAAACCTTTAAAGAATGATTGGGAAGATACGATGTTGTCCATTTATTCTGCAAATAAAATTCACGGAAAGCATCGATGCCCTGCAGGGGAATCAGGGTTACAATTTCGGTGGCGGTATAGATATTTTTTTCCTCTATGCAAAGTCCTGATTCATCAACGAAATAATTCATGCATAAATACCCCTGCCGGTTAAAAAGGAAGCTGATCTTCTTAAGGATATGGAGGAGGGTGCGGGCGATCCACAGGCGATCTTTTGCCGTGATCAGGAAGAGGTCGATATCCGCGCCCTCCGATGCACAATTTTTTGAAAGCGAGCCTGATACGGCGATTCCCCGAACAAACGGGAAATGGTACAGCAGCCTTCCTACTTTTTCTGCCGTGCGCAGCAGCTGCTTTGCCCTGGCATTCCCATCCCTGCGCCTGATGATCAGGGTAAAATCCTTCCGGAGGCTGTAAAAACTGTCATATTTATAAACCAGGCCCTGGTTTACCAGGAACTGGAGCTCGTCTCCGCAACGGTTGTACCCGCATTGCTCCTGCAGGAACCTGTAGATCTCCGTTTGTGTCAGCGGGTAATCGAACAGGTCAAAATAGGCGAGCGTGGACAGTATCTGCTTTTGCAACTCCAATGGCCTTCTTTATGGTATTAAACGATATTCCGCAGGTGGCGGTTGCTTATTGTTACAGCGTATTCTCCTTTCCGACGGGTCTCGATTAACGCATGTATTGAATCTAAAGGTTAGGAGCGAAGACCCATCGGGGAAGCTTGTGTAAACCCCAACCAGCAACCCGCCTTTGCTAACGCTATGGCGGGCAAAGCCAGCAACCGGCAACATGGACTCATGACTCCCGTCTCCCTGATAACTATATTCCCACCTCCGGGCACATAACTCCCCACGGGTATCGATTAACACATGTATTGAATCTAAAGGTTAGGAGCGAAGACCCATCGGGGAAGCTTGTGTAAACCCCAACCAGCAACCAGC
>DASUVB010000205.1:0-6377 GCA_036373835.1 Flavisolibacter sp.
CTTGATACCTGAACACGAAGGGAAGGGGAGATGAGCGGCGAACGGGACTCGAACCCGCTGCCTTCAGTTTGGGAAACTGATGCTCTGCCAGATGAGCTATCGCCGCTGATGGGTTCAATTTACGATAATACCGGAAATTGAACAATTGCCAGCCCGGGAAGCATTTCGGGACATACAGTAAATTAGTGTATGAGAGATCCCCTACAGACCATTGATTTTTCCAGGCGCAGTAATAAGCTGATCCCCGCGGTTGTCCAGGACTTCACCACGCAAAAAATTCTGACGCTTGGTTTCATGGACGAAGCATCGCTGAAGGAAACACAACAAACCGGGATGGTCACTTTCTGCGGCAAGCCGGCTAAAAAAGGTGGCAGCGCACGACCGGCACCGCGGATGCAGTTGCGCCAGATACTCGTCGATTGCGACCGTGACGCGCTGCTGATCAAGGCCGTCCCCGAAGGAGCTGTCTGCGACACCGGTGCCGACACCTGCTGGAGTGAAAAAAATCACAAAGAAGACTTCCTGGCCTACCTGGAACAGATCATTTCCCTGCGCCGCAGCAGTACAGATGAAACGTCATACGTAAGGGAATTGTTTTCAGCGGGAACGGTTACAATTTCAGAAAGGTTGAACACTGCTTCGCAGGAGCTGGCCGATGCCTCAAAAGACGTTAAGCAAGCGTTATTTTTGGAGAAGGCGACCGACCTCCTGTTCCATTATATAGTATTATTGCAGGCGAAGAACTGCACACTGAATGATGTGGTGCAGGTGCTTCAGAAAAGACACCAATCAAGATAGTATGCACAAACTTCTTTTTGCCCTCGTCCTGTTCCCGGCTATAGCGTTCGCACAGACCAGGGGCTTCCAGATCAACGGAAATGTAGCGGGACTGGCAGATGGTGAAGTGAAGATCACTTCTACCCAGGACAATTCGCAGGTCATTGCCACCGGAGCCGCAAAGAACGGAATGTTCACGCTTTCCGGTTCGGTTCCGGAACCAGGGCTTTACTGGCTGGTGATGGGTTCCGAGCAGCCGGTGTACCTGTACCTCGAGAACGCGCCGATCCGTATTTCAGGGACTAAAAAGGAAATCAAGAAGCTCAGGATCGAAGGATCCGCTTCGCAAAAGGATTTCGATGAATTCCAGCGCGTCTTCAACCCGCTTTTTGGCGAATTGAACGGGGTTGCCGCACAATTGCAGGAGCAGCGTGACGAAAAAATGCACGGTGTGCTGATGCAGCGTTACGATTCGCTGGCTGCGGCGGTGAATGTTGCTGTAACTGATTTCATCGGTGCGCGGAAGAATTCGTATGTATCCCCGTTCGTTCTCTGGGTGACCGCCCAGCTCAACAACGACCCGATGCTGCTCGAACAAAGGTTCCAGACGCTTTCCGAGGAGATCCGTAACTCGCAGATCGGCAAAAGCCTTTCCGACTTCATCACCTACAGCAAGGTGGGCGCAGTGGGAACGATGGCGCTCGATTTTACACAGGGCGATACTGCCGGCAACCCGGTGTCATTGTCCTCCTTCAAAGGAAAGTATGTGCTGGTTGATTTCTGGGCTTCATGGTGCAAGCCATGCCGCGTGGAAAACCCCAACGTTGTCAAGGCCTTCAACAAATTCAAGGATAAGAACTTTACCATCATCGGCGTGTCGCTGGACCAGGAAAAAGAAGCGTGGCTGAAAGCAATTGAAAAGGACAAGCTTTCATGGACGCATGTCAGTGACCTTGCCTTCTGGAATAACGCAGTGGCGCAATTGTACAGGGTGCAAAGCATTCCTCAGAACATCCTGGTGGATCCCAACGGGAAGATTGTTGCCAAAGACCTGCGCGGCGAGCACCTCGAAAAAAAGCTCTGTGAACTAATTGGCGGGTGCAATTAATGACGTTATCCTAGTGATACATCCAGGATCATCATCACCAGGAAGCCACCGATAAATCCGAGGACCGAGCGGTCCGTGAACCGGTCGCGCTGCGTTTCCGGGATCACCTCTTCCACGACAACATAGATCATCGCGCCTGCTGCAAATGCAAGTGCAAATGGAAGGATCGGCTGCATGAACAGCACCGCTGCTGCGCCAACCAGTCCTGCGAACGGCTCCACTATTGCTGAAAGCTGGCCATACCAGAAACTTTTTCCGCGACTGATCCCATGCCTGCGTAAAGGCATCGCCACAGCAATTCCTTCCGGGAAATTCTGCAACCCGATACCGATTGCCAGGGCCATGGCTCCGGCGATGCTCGCCTCCGGCATGCCCTCTGCGGCGGCGCCAAACAGAACACCCACAGCAAGACCCTCGGGGATATTGTGCAGCGTGATGGCGAGCACCAGCAGGGTAGTGCGGTGCCATTGTGTTTTTGTTCCTTCTTTTTCCTGGACGCCAAAGTTGATGTGCAGGTGTGGCGTCAGCTTGTCCAGCGCATACAGGAATAAAGCGCCGGCCAGAAAGCCCACGGCGGCCGGCATCCAGCTCATGGAAGGGTAAAGGCGTTCCGACATTTCGATCGAAGGATTCAGCAGCGACCAGAAGCTTGCCGCCACCATCACACCTCCCGTGAATCCCAGCATCGGGTCAAGAACACCACGGTTGAGCGTTTTGAAAAAGAAAACGATGGATGCCCCGGCAGCAGTTACCAGCCAGGTGAACGTTGTAGCCAGCAGGGCTGCATAAATAGGTCCGATGTCTGTCAAAAATTTTTCAATCTGTTCCATGCTGAAGTTTTTTTACCAGTAAATGTTGGGCCACCTGTTCTGTGAGGACAATGTTCCTGTTGCGTACGCGTACGGTCAGGGCCTGGTCAAAGTCAGATCGTTTCCTGATTTCGACGGAGGTTCCTATAGTGATATTTTTTTCGGCTAGTTCGTCAAGCATTTGCTTCGACTGGTTGCTGACGCGCACCACCACGGCCGGCTGGTTCAGCTGCAGCGTGGTCAGCCTGGTATGATCTGCGACCGCCATCTTTCCGCGGCTGTCCGGTATCGGGTCACCATGGGGATCGAATTGCGGGAACCCGAGGTACGCATCCAGCTTGTCAATCAGCTTGCTGCTGCTCACATGTTCCAGCTCTTCGGCAAGCGGGTGTACTTCGTCCCAGCCGAACTGCAGTTTCTCTGCCAGGAAAAATTCCCACAGCCGGTGCCGCCTGATGATCGTAATCGCGATACGCTTGCCTTCACTGCTCAGCGTGAAACCATAGTATGGCTTATAATTCAGGATTTTCTTCGCGCTCAGTTTCTTCATCATATCCGTTACGGAAGCAGGCCTGGTTTGCAGCTTTTGCGCCAGCGCATTGGTCGTAACCGTTCCTTCCAGTGACTGGAGATGGAAAATGGCCTTGATATAATTTTCCTCTGTTGTCGAAAAGTTCAACGCGTCTAATTTAAAATTTAGACAAATCTAAAAAATGTTCGACAATGATTGGCAGGATTTTTTTTACATTTCGGCAAATTGGCTTATGTACAGGACCGGCATTATTCTCGTCTGGATGTGTTTGTTTGGGTGCGGCGATCGTGACGCTGATTCCGGCAGGGGCGGGTTTACTTATGATACGTTCAGTGAAAAATTCCGTGAAGCGGGTCTGCCGTACCACTTGTCCGACACGGCACTGCTGAGAAACCGTGATACTGTCCGGATCCGTCCTGCCCAGTTTGATGCCTTCCTGCCGGACAGCGTAGAGCAGAAGGTATTTCCCAGGTCCCGCCAGGTCAGCTACATTCCCCTTGTTCGGTTCGATGTACCCGAAGAAGGTACCTACCATATCATAAAGGTGATCAATGGCAGCAGGCGCATGGCGATGCTGGTCGTTTTTGACACGGAAGGAAATTACGCATCCCATATGACGTTCCTGGCCCCTGATTCAGATGCCGCTACAGCACAGGTCAGCAGCATTGACAGGTCACATTCCATTTCAAAGACCGTGTTCCGTACATCGGGTGCAACAATACATGAAGGAAAGAATGTGTATGCGTACAGCAAGGATACCAGGCAGTTTTCGCTGATCATGACTGACCGTCTCAACGACAGGACCGCGGAAGTGATCAATCCGATTGACACACTGCCGAAGACACATAAGCTCGCCGGTGACTACGTGCGCGATAAAAGGAACTATGTATCTATCCGTAACGGCCGGTCTGACCGCCAGTTGATGGCTTTCATTCATATTGAAAAAAACGAAGGGGAATGCGTGGGAGAGCTGAAGGGGGAAATCCTGATGACATCAGCGACGACTGCTATTTACCGGCAGGGGGCCGATCCATGCGCGCTGCAGTTTTCGTTCAGGGGGTCGACGGTCACGCTGAAAGAAGAACAGGGGTGTGGAAATCACAGGGGTATTAATTGCCCATTCGAAGGGAGTTTTACTAAAAAGAAACCGGCGAAACCAAAATCCCAGGCCCGCTCCAGGGGTAAACGGGTGCCCTGATTGTGTAATTCATACACGTTGTTTATTTCCTTTACTTTGCTAACGAGACAAAAACGATACAATGAATTTCAGAGCATACCAAGTACCCTACCCGGTTGATGAGCGTTACGCAAAACGTGTTGCATATTTCTCCATGGAATTCGCCATCCACCAGCCGCTTAAGATATACAGCGGTGGCCTGGGATTCCTGTCGGGATCGCATCTTCGCAGCGCATACGAATTACGCCAGAACCTGGTAGCGGTCGGCATCCTTTGGAAATACGGATATTATGACCAGTCGCGCAACCAGGACCAGACACTTCATGTGACCTGGATGGAGAAGCACTACAGCTTCCTGGAAGATACCGGCATCAAGTTCGAGGTTACTATCCATGAGCATCCTGTATGGGTAAAGGTGATGTACCTGCCTCCGCAGACGTTCAACTCAGCACCGCTGTTCCTGATGACGACCGATATTCCCGACAATGATTATATCTCGCAAACCATTACGCACCGGCTTTATGATGCGAACGTAGCGACAAAGGTGGCCCAGTTCATCCTGTTGGGTGTTGGTGGTGCCAAACTGCTCGACGAGATCGGTTTCAACCCGGAAGTGTACCATTTGAATGAAGCACACGGATTGTCGGCTGCATTCTACCTCTACCAGAAATTCAACCGGAACAAGGAGGAGGTGAAAAAGCGACTTGTCTTTACCACGCATACACCGGAGGAGGCGGGAAATGAGAAGCACGAGATTCACCTGTGCCATAAAATGAGTTACTTCTGCGGCCTTTCCATCGAGGAAGTGAAAGAGCTGACCGGCATGCCGGACGACCAGTTCAATCATTCTCTCGCCGCGTTGCGCTTTGCCCGCGTGGCCAATGGCGTGTCGCAGCTGCATGGCGTGGTGTCGCGGCACATGTGGGAGAAGCATGAAAACATCTGCCCGATCCTGGCCATCACCAATGCACAGAACTGGCGGTACTGGTCTGATAAGCAATTATACAAATCGCGTGAAGAAGGCACGGACTGGACGTTTGATGACCGTAAAAAATGGATGAAGAAAAGGGCCTTCGAGATCGTTGCCGACCAGACAGGAAAGCTTTTCGACCCCAATGTATTTACGATAGTCTGGGCACGGCGTTTTGCAGGATACAAGCGTGCAGGCCTCATCGCTTCGGACCGTGAGCGGTTCGAGGCTTTACTGGCGAACCAGAAATATCCGGTGCAGATCATCTGGGCCGGGAAACCCTACCCGGTCGATTACCCCGCCATATCGGAATTCAATCACCTGGTGCATATCAGCAAGTCCTATCGAAATGTGGCTGTGCTGATCGGTTACGAGCTTGCGTTGTCCAAGCGCCTGAAGCAGGCTGCCGACTGCTGGCTGAACAACCCGCGGGTACCCCGCGAAGCATCGGGCACCAGCGGCATGACGGCGGCGATGAACGGCGCGGTGAACTTCTCAACGAACGATGGATGGATCCCTGAATTTATTCACCATGGCAATAATGGCTTTGTGGTTCCGCCGGTTGACTACACACGGATGACGGTGCAGGACCAGGACCAGTATGACCTGGATATGATGTACGACATCCTGCAGAACCAGATCCTGCCTTTGTACTACGAGGATCACAATACATGGCGCCAGATCGTGAAGAACGGAATGCGAGATGTGCAGATCCGGTTTGACAGCAACCGCATGGCCGAAGAATACTACGAATTATTGTACAAGCGTGATTACAAGCCCACGCATCATAAAAAGAAAGTAGTGGACGATTTGGCGCATTAACGACACAGCGGTTTGCTGTCCGCAGTTTGCGGTTCGCAGTTCGCGGTTCGCTGTTTGCGCTTTCAATTCAACATTAAGGTTAAGGTTAAGTATTTATTCGGAACATGGCGCCCGCGATATTAGATCTTCAGATCGTCAAATCTTCAGATCTGCGATTCTTTATCCCTGCGATCCGGTCAACT
>DASUVB010000206.1:0-4413 GCA_036373835.1 Flavisolibacter sp.
ATGTTCATATAACTGGCATTGTTTGAGGTTTGAGGTTGCTATGGAGAGAGGGGTTTCACTTACCGCATAGATCAGAAGCAGGAAGAGGGAGAGGACCCGATTTCGCATTTAACCTGCAACCCACCTTCGCTGTCATCTACGCCATGCTTCGGTGACCGGAAGAAAGCTTCGGTCGCCCTGCATCCAGAGCCTTTGGCGACGGACGCGGTCGAAGTCAGCAACCCACTTTCGCGAAGCTTCGGCGCGCGAAGCCAGCAACAAGCAACTAGCATCTCCGGCTCCAGGCTCACGGCTCCAGGCTCCCGGCTCCGGGCTCCCGGCTCCAGCCTCCGCTACTTTCCTATCCGTATTTTCTCCTCGGTGATACCATTGCCGTTGAGCGAGAAGCGCAGCAGGTAAATGCCATCTGCGATAGAACCCGATATTTTCATTTCATCGGTGTACTTGCCAGGCTGCCGCCTGGGTTGACGCAGTGCCTGTACGAGGCGGCCGTCAACGGTGAACAGTTCGATGGTCACATCGGACGTGCGCGTGATCTCGTAGTTGATGAAAAGAATGTCGCGGAAGGGATTAGGGAACACCTTCAGCCGCGCCGCATACAGTTCCGGCGTGATAACGCCGGTGGGCGTGGTGATACTCCATTCCACTACATAATTGTGTGACGTGAAATGATTATCCGCACGCGTGAGTTGCGTGGTATCGGTTATTGTGGCCATCAGGATGTTGTTGCCTGGTGCCAGTTGGGCCGGCAGGATTGTCACGGTATCAATCGCGGTTGCCACTACATTGCCATTGAGCTTCCACGTGATCTTCAGGGTATTCGGATCGGGAGGCAGCAGCAGTGTACGAAATCCCATGGGACTGCCTGTCGATGCGACGGTTGGAGTGGATGGCGTAAAACCGTCGACCGGCTTCACCAGCTGGTGGATCCGTTCGGCGATGGCCTCGCGGCACACCGCGCAAAACGCGGGTCCCAATACTTCCATTTTGCACTTGCCGCCGGTAACAGGGCGGAACCATACCGGGCTGCCGGAATATGGAAACACATTCACGTCTTCTGACCCCACCCAGTTCTTCCATTTCACAAGCGAAGGGTTTGACTGCGCGGTCATATTGGGTTTTTCGGCGGCATACTGCGGACCGGCCCAGTATTCATCTGCCAGGCCTGCAAAGGAATGTCCCAACTCGTGGATCGCAATTTCCGCAGCACTGGTATTCTTTGTACTGGTGGCCAGCCACCCGCCGGACCCGCCGTAATAAGTTGAGTTCACGATCATCACCGCCTGGTGGTAGGTTGGAAAATTTGCAGACAGCACCGCCTGCACCTTGGTAAGGCTGTCAGGCACGACCAGTCGATGGATGCCTGCCACGTCGAACCGGCTGCCAAAGTAATTCAGGGGAGAACTTATCGGCTGTATCGAGGTGCCCGGGCAATCCGGCGCAGAAGACGCGTGCTTTGCCCCTGACTGGGCGGACGGAACCCGGATCGCATATACATTAAAATAATTGCGGTATTCCTTGAACGGCGAGGCCAGGAACAGCTTTGAATTTACGGTGTTCACATCCGTGGTATACGTAGACAATTCGGACTGCATATATCCATCGCCAAGATACACCAGCCGCACGCGGTTGGTGGCCGGGCCGCCGCTGAGGGTATCCTTTTCAAATACCTGTGCCTGCAAATGGATGCAGGAGGAAATTACGGCCACAAGTAAAAATGTCTTTCTCATATCAGTTTTTTTCCGGGTTCAGTGGATGGGTCAGGAGAACAGTAGACTTTGAATCCGGCCGGGCAAGCGACACGGATACCTGGGTCATATTCGTCATCAGGTTAAGCCGCACCAATACCTCGGCACGGTTCTCCCGTACTTCATGGTGACCGAGCTGCCCCTGGTCATTCACACCTTCATAATGTTTCAGGAAAGGATCGGGAAAACGGAATTCATCCACCACCTGACGGCGGCTGTCTTGCAGGGAGATGATGACGTCGCCTGCCTGCCGGGGGCTGGCCGACGTCCCCTGCGGCTCCACGCTTCCTTCTGCACGCAACTGGTGCAGCAGCCTTGCCGAAACTTCGTTTGTAATGGAATCGCGTTTCAGCTCATAAGCAAGAAAAAGGATGCCCGACGGTGCCGGCGGTATCGAGTTATCTGAAGATACCCGCGATCCCGCGCAGGATAGCAGGACTACGACCATGGTCACTGCGAAAAAAACCCTTCCCATAAGCACCCCCAACTTACAAATTTATTTTGCATGATGCCAGAAAATGGCCACTTACTACTTTTGCGGCATGCATGAAATGAAACTGGCGGAAGTCACCACCCAGGCGCATGCCAGGACATTTATAGAGATCAACGTTCAGCTCAACAAAGACAACCCCAACTATATCAGGCCTCTGGACAAGGACATTAACGAGGTTTTTGATCCCAAGAAGAACAAGACTTTCCGGTTCGGGACTGTCAAAAGGTGGATCCTGACCGGGGAAAACGGGAGACTGTTGGGCCGAATCGCTGCCTTTACCAATAAAAGGTATAAGAACAAGGGCGATGACGTCCCCGTTGGCGGCGTCGGTTTCTTTGACTGCATCAACGACCAGGCTGCAGCCGACATGCTGTTCGACGTGGCGCGGCACTGGCTCCTGCAGCAGGGCATGCAGGCCATGGATGGCCCCATCAATTTCGGGGAGCGCGACCGGTGGTGGGGCCTGGTGGTGGAAGGTTACCAGGAGCCTTTGTACTGCATGAATTACAACCCGCCGTATTACCAGTCGCTGTTTGAAACGTACGGGTTCCGGCTTTTCTTCAACCAGATCTGCCTGGGCCTTGATCCCAAAATGAAGCTGAACGACAAGATCCTCGACCGCCACGCGCAGTGCGCAAAGGATCCGGGCTTCTCATCAAGTTATATTGACAAGGGGCGCCTTGAAAAATTCGCGGAGGACTTCACCATTGTGTATAATGGCGCCTGGGCAGGACATGGCGGCCTGAAAGAAATGAAAAAGGAACAGGTGCTCCTGATGTTCCGGAAAATGAAGCCGGTAATGGATGAGAAGATCGTGTGGTTCGCCTATTACCAGAAAAAGCCCATCGCCATCTTTATCAACCTGCCGGACCTGAACCAGTGGTTCAAATACCTGGATGGGAAATTCGACCTGCTGCACAAGCTCAAATTCCTGTGGGTAAAGAAAACACGTCCTTCGAAAAAGTTCACAGGACTGGTGTTCGGCATTGTGCCGGAATTCCAGGGCCGGGGTGTGGATGCCTACATTATTGGCGAAGCAGCCAAGGTGGTACAGAGACCCGATGTTTACTACTCGGAATACGAAATGCAATGGATTGGCGATTTTAATCCCAAGATGCTCAATGTCGCGCTCGCACTGGGGGATGTGTTCCAAAGCAGGAGGCTGACTACCTACCGGTACCTGTTTGACCGCCAGAAGGAATTCAGGCGCCATCCCATGCTGAACTAAAATTATCTTAAAGTGGAACCGTGACCATAATTTTACCCGGTGGTTGTTGTGTTTTCACGGGCCAAGCATTAGATTTGCATCCTTAACCTTTATTGTTCACGCATTTAAATTTCTATTTAAGATGCCAGTTAAAATCCGTTTACAAAGACACGGGTCTAAGAAAAGACCCTTCTACTTCATTGTGGTCGCTGATGCACGCGCCCCCCGAGATGGTAAATTCATTCAGAAGCTTGGTACTTACAACCCGCAGACAAGTCCCGCCACTGTGCAACTGGACCGTCAGCGCGCGTTGGACTGGCTGCACAAGGGTGCACAGCCAACGGATACCGTGCGGAAGATCTTATCATACAAGGGTGTGCTATACCTGAAGCACCTGCTTCGTGGTGTATCACTGGGCCTGTTTGATGAAGCGACAGCAATGGAAAAATTCCAGAAATGGCATTCCGAGCACGAAGCTCAGATCAGGAAGCGCCAGGAAGAAGCTCAGAGAGAAAGAAGATTCAGAAGAAATCCACCTTACCAGCGCCGCGAAAGAAAGCCGGCCAATGAAGGTTCTGAAAGCTGATCATCCGAGAACTTCATAAATCATCCCTCCCCTCGCGGGAGGGATTTTTATTGCCCGGATGTTATCATCCTATTTTTGCTGCATGACGGAATATTTCAAGATCGGGAAGTTTGTGAGCACCTTTGGCGTGAAGGGAGAGTTGATCCTGAAACATAACCTCGGGAAGAAAACATCGCTGAAAGGACTGAAGGCCCTGTTCGTGGAGGAGCGGAAAGAAAGTTTTATACCATGGTTCATCCAGGGCACACGGATAAAGAATGACGAAGAGATCTATATCACAATCGAAGGCATCACAACAAAGGAACAGGCGCATGTGCTGACGCAGAAACACGTCTGGCTTACTGAAACTGATTTTAAAAAATACGCGGCCACAGGTTCA
>DASUVB010000207.1:0-6878 GCA_036373835.1 Flavisolibacter sp.
GATTTCATGGACAAGGGCCAACTGGTACCTGATGAGGTGGTTATTGGCATGATCGACAGCAGCCTGGAGTCACATCCCCAAGCCCGCGGCTTCCTGTTCGACGGCTTCCCCAGGACCGTGGCACAGGCGATAGCCCTTGACAACCTGCTGGCCGTTCGCAAAACATCCATCAGCCGGGTCATCGTTCTGGACGTTAGCGAGGAAGAACTGGTGAACCGGTTGCTCAAACGCGGGCAAACGTCCGGTCGAAGCGACGATACAGACGAACAGGTGATCCGTAACAGGCTGGCTGTTTATGACGCAGAGACCGCCCCGGTCGCCGACTATTATAAAGAACATGGAAAGCTGGAAGTGATCCGTGGCGAGGGGACCGTGGAAGAGATTTTCGAAGCCATCAGCTCCGCCATCGAAAATGAGACCGCGCGTCAATCCGTATCTGCCCAATAGTTGGTAAACTTGCACTCGAAACCGGCAGGTATGAGTGCGGATAAAAAGGATTTTCTCCGGAATACATTTACTTCACTTCTCAGGCAGATCCCATCGGACACACCCCCGGCCTGGGGTAAGATGTCCTTCCAGCAGATGATCGAACATTTTGCAGAGTACACGCGTATCGCCTCGGGCAAGATCGCGCACACCGAGATTCTGACACCCCCCGACAGGCTGGAAAAAATGCGTGATTTTATCATGAGTGACAAGCCTTTCCGCGAAAACACCATCAATCCCCTGGTCCCCGAAGTACCCGCACCGGTCCGTAACAAGTCAGCCGAAGAAGCCATCGCCGAATTGCAGAAGGAGATCGAGTTTTTCTTTACGGTGTTCGAGAAGAACAACCTGCAGGTAACGCGCAATCCCTTTTTTGGCGATCTGAATTTTGAACAGAACCTCCAGTTGCTTTACAAACACGCTTTGCACCATTTGCGGCAGTTCGGGGTAACACCGCAAACAGTATAACAGAACTTACTATGAGTACGAAACAGGCTTCAGAAACGACCTCCCCTGCCGCCGGCGGGGCGAAGGCCAGGAAATTGGAAAACTATATAGCGGGAAAATGGATCACGGGCGATGGCGACGGCCAGCTGCTGCTGGATGCGGTGACCGGCGAACCGGTAGCTTCCGCAACAACGAAAGGACTTGATTTTGCCGGCATGCTGCAGTATGGTCGCGAAGTAGGCAACCCGGCCTTGCGCAGGATGAGCTTCCATGACCGCGGACGCATGCTGAAGGCGCTGGCCCTGCATCTCAACAAACACAAGGAAAAATTCTATGAAGTCAGCTACCGCACGGGAGCAACCCGAGCGGACAGCTGGATCGATATCGAGGGCGGCTTTGGCAACCTGTTCGCCAATGCCTCGCTCCGGCGGAAATTCCCGGACCTGCCCTACTGCACTGACGGTGAACCGATACCCCTGGGCAAGGGCGGCACCTTCATGGGCCACCACCTGCTGGTGCCGAAGGAAGGTGTTGCGGTCCATATCAACGCTTACAACTTCCCGGTATGGGGGATGCTGGAAAAATGCGCTGTAAACTGGCTGGCCGGCGTTCCTGCTGTGGTGAAGCCCGCGTCCATTACATCATTCCTTACCGAAGCGGTGGTGAAAGAGATCAGTGCATCTGGTATCCTCCCCGAGGGCGCACTGCAACTCATTTGCGGCAGCGCCGGCGACCTGCTTGACCATGTGACATCGCAGGACGTGGTGACGTTCACGGGTTCGAAATCAACAGGCCTGATGCTCAAGTCAGGCAAACGGATCCTGGAAGAAAGTGTGCCCTTCAACATGGAGGCCGACTCGCTGAATGCGATTGTGCTGGGCACCGACGTAACGCCGGACATGCCGGAATGGGACCTGTTCATCAAGGAGATCCGGAAGGAAATTACGGTGAAGGCGGGCCAGAAGTGTACTGCCATCCGGCGAATTTTTGTCCCCGAACACCTGTTGCAGGAAGCCTGCACGGCCCTCGGTAAGGCGCTCGCACAGACACTCATCGGTAACCCGCTCAACGACCGCGTGCGCATGGGCGCTCTTGCCGGGAACGGGCAGCGCGAAGAAGTGCGGCAGAACCTCCGGAAACTGCTGGCCTCATCACAGATCATTTACGGTTCGCTCGACAGCGTGGAAGTGGTGGACGCTGATGCGACAAGGGGCGCATTCATGTCCCCGGTGCTGTTGCTGAACGAACAGCCGTTCGCCAGCGAAGCGGTGCACGAGATCGAATGCTTTGGTCCCGCCAGCACCATCATGCCTTATAAAAATATTGAAGAAGCGGTGCTCCTGTCGAAGAAGGGAAAGGGCTCGCTATGCTGTTCTGTTGTCACGGCCGACAGCCGGTTCGCTACGGATTTCGTGGTAGGCGCTGCCACGCACCACGGCCGGATCCTGGTCCTGGACCGCGATAATGCAAAAGAAAGCACCGGGCACGGTTCTCCATTGCCGATGCTGGTACATGGCGGCCCGGGACGCGCGGGCGGCGGCGAAGAGATGGGTGGTGTTCGCGGCGTGAAGCATTACATGCAGCGCGTGGCACTCCAGGCGTCACCCACGGTGATGACAGCCATCACGCAGACGTACCAGCCCAACGCCCGGGGTAATGCCAGCGATCAGCATCCATTCCGGAAATATTACGAAGAGCTCAGGGTAAGCGACCAGATTGTCACCGAAAAGCGGGTGATCACTTCAGAAGACATTGATGCCTTCGCTGACCTGAGCGGCGATCACTTTTATGCGCACAAAAAGAATACGGACTTCGCAGGCACCATGTTCGACCAGCAGGTAGCGCATGGCTACTTCATCCTGAGCGCAGCCGCAGGCCTGTTTGTTGACGGCAGCGACCTTGGACCCGTTCTGCTGAATTACGGAATTGATGAACTTCGGTTCACGAAACCGGTATATCCCGGCACGGAAATTTATATCCGCTTTACGTGTAAGGAGAAGGTGCCACAGGATCCGAAAGAAGAGAACGATATCCCGAAGGGCATTGTGAAGTGGCTGGTGGAGATACTTGATCAAACCGGGGAGCACGTGGGCATCGGCACGATACTGACGATGGTAAAACGCAAAACATCCTGAATCACGAGAAGAATCAATGACTGCTGAATCATAAAAAACAGATTATGAGCAAAGACCTTATAAATGGCTATGTAACATCGGAAACGCACAACGGCATCACAACGATCGAATTTTTCCACCCCCAAAGCAATTCGCTCCCGCACCGGCTGCTGGAAGGACTTGCAAGCGAGATCCACGACGCAGGGCGTGCAGACGAAACAAAGGTCATCATCGTGCGATCGCACGGCGAAAAGAGCTTTTGCGCCGGCGCATCTTTCGAGGAGCTATCGAACATCGACAGCAAGGAAAAAGGATTTACGTTCTTCAGCGGGTTTGCCAACGTGATCAACGCCATGCGTAAATGCCCGAAGATGATCATCGGGCGTATTCACGGAAAGTGCGTGGGCGGAGGCGTGGGACTTGCTGCAGCTGTTGACTATGCCATTGCACTTGAAGGTGCCGAGGTGCGCCTGAGTGAGCTGGCTATCGGCATCGGGCCGTTTGTTGTGGGTCCTGCCGTGATGCGTAAGATCGGCTTGTCTGCTTTTTCACAACTGGCGATCGATGCCTCCATGTGGCGTAATAGCGACTGGGCCCGGAGAAAAGGTTTGTATGCCGAACTGCATCCCACGGTGGAAAGCATGGACGAATCCGTTTCCAGGCTGGCAAACCAGCTGATGCACTCCAGTCCATCTGCTATGCGGGAATTGAAGGCCGTGCTGTGGCAGGGCACCGATGACTGGGACGACCTTTTGTATCAACGCGCGGAGATCAGCGGCCGGCTGGTGCTCGGTAAATTCACCAGGGATGCGATCACAAAATTTAAAACGAAAGAAGTGAAAAAGTGATCACTCTTCACACTTCGACGAGCTCAGTGTGATAGTCCGCATTCACCACGCAACATTCAGCATTACATGTATAGTCCACCATCAACGCTAAGAACCTGCCCGGTGATGTAGTTGCCAAGGTCGGATGCGAGGAACAGCGCCGCATTGGCAATGTCATCTGCTGTTCCAAATCTTCCCAGTGGTATGCCTGCCTTGTATTTGTCGGCCTGCTCGCCTTCTTTTAAATAGGAAGTCATATCTGTTTCCACGAAGCCCGGTGCAATGGCATTGCAGCGGATGTTGCGGCTGCCCAGTTCCTTCGCCACGGATTTTGTAAACCCGATCATGCCCGCTTTGGATGCGGCATAGCTGCTCTGGCCGGCATTGCCCATCAGGCCGATCACCGAGGTCATATTGATAATGCTGCCGCTCTTTGCCTTCATCATCGGCCGGATCACCTGCTTCGTCATATTGAACACGCTTTTCAGGTTGATCTGCATGACATCATCCCACTGCTCCTGCGTCATGCGCAGCAGCAGGTTGTCCTTCGATATCCCGGCGTTGTTGACGCAGATGTCAACGGAGCCGAAATCTTTCAGCACTTCGTTCACCAGGGTCTCGCACGCGGCAAAATCACCGGCATTGCTTCGGTACGCCTTTGCTTTCACGCCCATGGCCGCCAACCTGCTTTCCAGTGCACCGGCTCTTTCTGCACTGCCCTCGCTGATGTAGGTGATGGCAACCGAGGCACCGTGTTCCGCGAACTTCAGCGCAATTCCTTCACCGATGCCGCGGGCCGCGCCTGTAATGATCGCTGTCTTATTTTCCAGTAGTTTCATTGTCCTCTTTTATGGCTCACAAAGTAAATCACTCCGTTCTTATCATCGCTGATAAAAAATGAATTTTTGTCCCATTGCATAACATCGCACGGCCTTCCGTAACGTTTGTTTTCGGTCTTTCCCTGCAGGAAGCCGGTAACAATTTCCCTGTTCCCACCACCGGGCAGCATCTGCACCACCGCGTTACCGCGCTCCCGCCACACGCTGGTGCTTCCATGCAGCGCAACCAGGAAACTGTTATTGAGGAGGGAATCCGTGAAGTTGCTTATAAACTCAAGCCCCAGTGGCGCCGCGTGGGCCCTGAACGCCCAGGGTGACAGTGGAACGCTTGCTTTGAACCCTTTCGGGATCGAATCCCTGAACTGCGGATCAATGTGTATCCTGCCGCGGTACTGGAAGAAAAATGGCCATCCATAAAAAGCTCCCTTCTTCACAGGATGAAAAAGGTCCTCGGGCTTTTCAGGACCCATCAGGTCGCGGCCCATGGAAGTAACCCACAGCATGTCCCCGATCCATTTTATGCCGACTGAATTCCGCAGGCCACTGGCGTACGTACGGGGATTGCTGCCGTCCGGGTTCATTTCAATGATGGTTGCGCGTACAGGTTCTTTCTCGATGCACGCATTACAACTGCTTCCTACACTCACGTATAGTTTGTTCCTGTGAAAGGCGAGACTCCGTGTCAGGTGCCAGCCACCGTATTTGTAGCTAAGCCCATGATCGGGAAAAGTGGCAATGACCCTTCCGCCTGTGCGTGGCATGGTATCGCCGCTTTTGTAGGGGTATCGCGTGAGCCTGCCGGTTTCAGCCACGTATATGAACGACCCGGTTGGTGTGGTGTAAAAAGCAACCTGGTTCGGGTTGTGCAGCCTGTCGAGGTAAGTGATCACCTTCGTAAAACGGCACTGAAGCGAATCCCAGCCGTCAAGGATCAGCACACGACCACGCCGGTTATCACTGCGGTCGTACATATCGGTGATGAACAACCGGCCATCCGGGGATTTTGCGAAGAAGCGTGGACGCTTCAATCCCTCGGCGGCTACGGTGATGTCGTAACCTTCCGGGACCTTCAGCCGGAATGCCAGGCCTTTCGTAAGTGTGATGGAAACATCATGAAAAGAAATCTCCTGCGCAAAGGCGAACGAAAACCAGAAAATTGTTACGGTAAAAAATAACCACCTGCTCATGCCATCATCGATTTGATCTCTTCCACCAGTGCGCGTTCGTTACTCAGGCGGGGCACCTTGTGCTGGCCGCCCAGCTTTCCCCTGCTGCCAAGCCATTTGTTGAAGATGCCCTTGGGCACGGCGTGCACCTCGGGCAGGTGCAGGGCGATATTTTTATAACGCTTGGCTTCGTAATCGCTGTTCACGCTCTTCAGGGCGTCATCCAGTTCCATCGCAAACTTTTCGAGGCTTTCGGGTTCTTTTTCAAATTCAATGAGCCACTCGTGTGCGCCATTGCCGTTATCGGTAAAATAAACCGGGGCCGCGGTGTAATCATTAACAACGGCACCTGTCTTCCGGCTCGCAATGGCAATGGCCTTGTCGGTATTGTCAACGATCACTTCTTCGCCGAAAGCATTGATGTAATGCGTAAGCCGTCCTGACACCCTGATGCGGAAAGGATATAACGATACAAACTGGATGGTGTCGCCCACCACGTAGCGCCACAGTCCCCCGGTTGTGGTGATAACGATCGCATAATTTTTTCCCACCTCCACGTCATCCAGCTGCACGGTGCGTGGAAACTCGTTGCCAAATTCACTCACCGGCATGAACTCGTAGAAAATGCCGTGATCACACATCAGCAGCATGCCTTCGGTCCGCACATCGTCCTGCGCCGCGAAAAATCCTTCCGACGCATTATACATTTCCAGGTAACGGATCGGCGCACCAATGAGTTTTTCAAACTGCTGCCGGTATGGAACAAAGCTTACGCCGCCGTGCAGGTACAGCTCCAGTTGCGGCCACACTTCGATGATGGTCTTTTTGCCCGTGATCTCGAGAATTCTCTTCAGCAGCACGATCAGCCACGTGGGGACGCCGGCCATCGATGTAACGTTTTCTTCGATCGTTGTGCGTGCGAGCTTTTCGATCTTTGCTTCCCATTCATCCATCAGCGCGATGGAAAGGTCCGGAGTCCGCAGCCAGTGCCCCCAGAAC
>DASUVB010000208.1:0-4196 GCA_036373835.1 Flavisolibacter sp.
GAGAATCTCAGATCTCAGATCTCAGATCTCAGATCTCAGATCTCAGATCTCAAATCTGAAGATCTAAAATTTGTTGATTGAATATCTTAGAATTGGAACGAACTGCAAACCGCAAACAGCGAACTGCGAACGGCGAACTGCAAACCGCAAACAGCATCATCGATTCGCGGGATTCTTCCAGCCCTTTGACAGGCGCTCGATGGTTCCTGCTACGCGCTGCTTCCGCGTCGCTTCCTGTTTTGCGGAGACCACCCATTCGATGTATTCTTTTTTGTTGGAGAAGGAAAGCGTATTAAAGAATGCGGCTTCCTTTTTATTTTTTTTCATTGCGGCTGCCAACTCATCCGGCAGTTTCACCGTTTTTTTGACCGGGTCCACATATTGAAAAACAGGACGCTCCTTTGGCTTGGATTCCTTTTTCTTATCAGCTTCATTTTTCCGTCGAATAGCGAAGGCGGACCAGGTATCGTTGAACGAGATCAGCGTTATGAATTGAACGTCCTGTCGCTCTAATGCCTCCCAGCCTTTATCACGGTTGAGATCCGTCTGGATCTTCGAAGTGCCTTTCGGGAAAAATATCCAGCAGGTCACATCATCCTGCAGCAGGTTCATCACGGCTTCCAGGTCCCTGTCCATGGCCGCGCGGTCGCGGGCGAACCAGTGCAATTGCTGGAACGATTTCCCTGTACTGGTAATGGTTACGCCTGCCGGCAGGGGAGCGAGGGTCGGTTCATAATCCGGCGGTGGATTCAGCACGCGGATGGTGCTTCCTTCGCGGATCTTCATCTTTTGGGATATTGCCAATGACATCAGGCAAATTTATTAATCACTGTAGAAAAACGCCTGTTCCCCTAACAGCGGGAAATCATGTAATAGGGAATTGCATCAACCGTAGCAGATGCGTTCCCAGGTTTTTTTCATGCACCCGGCGCCAAAAAGACCACGGTAAATCGATGAAGCTGTAACCGTTACTGGAAATGCTGGTCACACTGCCAAAATTGCACATTTTCGGCGGCGGCATAATGATTGATAACCAATATTGAACTAAAAAGAAAACAATGGGAAAAATAATTGGTATTGACCTGGGTACAACCAACAGTTGTGTGGCCGTGATGGAGGGCAATGAGCCGGTCGTCATCGCCAATGATGAAGGCCGCCGTACTACGCCTTCTGTTGTCGCATTCCTGAAAAATGGTGAACGCAAGGTCGGTGATCCGGCTAAACGCCAGGCCATTACCAACCCGCAGAACACCATAATGAGCGTCAAGCGCTTCATGGGCCGCCGCCATGATGAGGTCACTGAAGAGATCAGCCACTGGAGCTATAAGGTTGCCCGGGGTGACAATAATACCGTTCGTATTGACATTGATGGCAGGCTGTACACGCCACAGGAAATTTCGGCCATGGTGCTTCAGAAAATGAAGAAAACCGCCGAAGACTACCTGGGCCAGGAGGTCACGGATGCCGTGATCACAGTTCCTGCCTATTTCAACGACGCGCAGCGCCAGGCGACCAAGGAAGCCGGTGAGATCGCCGGGCTGAACGTTCGCCGCATCGTGAACGAACCCACGGCTGCAGCTTTGGCATACGGGCTTGACAAAGGTGGCAAGGATCATCATGTTGCCGTATTCGACCTTGGGGGCGGTACCTTCGATATTTCCATCCTGGAGCTGGGTGACGGTGTTTTCGAAGTGAAGTCCACTAATGGTGATACGCACCTGGGTGGAGACGACTTTGACAAGGTGGTTATGGACTGGCTGGCCGAGGAGTTTCGCAAGGATGAAAATATGGACCTGCGCAAAGACCCGATGGCCCTGCAACGCCTGAAGGAAGCGGCTGAAAAAGCCAAGATCGAACTGTCGTCTTCCTCTGAAACAGAAATAAATCTTCCCTATATCACGGCGATCGACGGCGTGCCGAAACACCTCGTCAAAAAGTTGACACGTGCAAAATTCGAGCAGCTGGCAGACAATCTTTTCGAACGCTGCCTGAAGCCGTGCGAACAGGCCCTGCGCGATGCGGGCCTGGCCAAAGAACAGATCGATGAAGTGATCCTGGTCGGTGGGTCAACAAGGATCCCCAAGGTGCAGGAGATCGTGGAGCGCTTCTTCGGGCGCAAGCCGCACAAGGGTGTGAATCCCGATGAGGTGGTGGCCATTGGCGCCGCTATCCAGGGTGCCGTGCTGACAGGTGAAGTGAAAGATGTGCTTCTGCTGGACGTGACACCACTATCACTCGGTATCGAAACGCTGGGTGGCGTCATGACGACACTCATCCCTTCGAACACCACCATCCCGACCAAAAAGTCCGAAGTGTTCTCTACTGCATCGGATAACCAGCCGGGTGTACAGATCCATGTGCTGCAGGGTGAACGCGGCATGGCCAAGGACAACAAGAGCCTGGGTATCTTCAACCTCGATGGCATTCCGCCGGCACCACGCGGCGTTCCGCAGATCGAAGTGATCTTCGATATTGATGCCAATGGTATTCTTCACGTCACCGCAAAGGACAAGGGTACCGGCAAGGAACAGAAGATCCGGATTGAAGCAGGCAGTGGTCTGACCAAGGAAGAGATCGAAAAAATGAAGACGGAAGCTGCAGCCAATGCAGAAACGGACAAGAAAGAAAGGGAGCGCGTCGAAAAGATCAACCAGGCCGACAGCCTGATCTTCCAGACAGAAAAGCAGCTGAAGGAATATGGTGATAAGATCCCGGCGGACAAAAAAGCTGTGATCGAGGCAGCACACAACAAGCTGAAGGAAGCGCATAAAACACAGGACCTGGCACAGATCGACACAGCCGTTACCGAGTTGAATAACGCCTGGACCGCGGCGAGCGAAGAATTGTACAAGGCCACGCAGCAGGCCGGGGGACAACAGCCTGGTGGTGACGGTGGCCCACAGGCTTCCGGCGGAACCGGGGAGAACGTCACGGACGCCGAATATGAAGAAGTGAAATAATCCCAATAGAAAACCCACAGATCCTGTGGGTTTTTTTATTGACAATACAAGCCTGTCCTGCCAGGCAGGAAACTCAGGTTGTTATGGAGATCCTATTTCTTTTTCCATTCCTCGAACTGGTGCATCAGCCTTTGGTGTGTAATGGAATGACCCTCCTCGTGCTCTTCCTCTGCCTCGAGGAACAGGTCCTTGTCTTCTTCGCTTAGTTCATTCCAGAACGCCTTGCCGGATGAAGTGGATTCCAGAACTGCCTTGGCTTCTTCCAGCAGGTATTCATCATTGCAGCTGTCGACCAGCGCATGAAGTTTTTGCTTCAGATCGGAATTCATAAAAAATGATTTCCTTAAAGTTACTTCATTACATCAATAAAGAAAACAGCCCGGCTGGCGGCCTTCAGGCTTTTATCCACGGGGAAGTCACACCGGTTCTCAGATGATATCCAGCGCCAGGACGAAGAAGGTGGTGACGAAGGGAAGAATAAGGGTCAGCCATGGCCAGTGGGTGGCAATGGCCAGCACCAGGGCAGCAGTGGAAACGAGGAATAATATCCAGAAAATGCCTTTTGATCTTTTGCGAACCTCCATCAGATTAAATTTGCGCAAAAATAGGGGGTCACCGCGAAATATACTCAGGCAGTTTAATCCTGTTTCGTGGTCAGCTTTTGTTATTTTCGTTTGTGTCTTTGAAACACAACAGTAAATACTTGCTATACAGACGATGAAAATTGACTTTTACCTGCGTTTCCATACACATTTCGGAGAAAGGATCGCTGTTGTGGGGAATATCCCGGCCCTGGGCAACGGCGATGTGAGCAAGGCCCTCCCGCTGAGCTTTCTGAACGAAGAATCATGGCATACTTCCATTGAAATAGATCCCGCTGACATTGAGGTGCTGGAATACAGGTACGTCTTTATCAGCGATACTGACGGCATCACAAAAGAAGGGGAGCGGGACCGGAAGGTGCCTGTCCGCTTCGACGCCCACGTGGCGCTGGTGGATACCTGGAACGATGAAAGCTTTTACGAGAATGCGTTTTATACCGCTCCGTTCACAGAAGTCTTCTTCCGCGACCGGCACCGCGTAAAATCGGGCAGGAAGAAAGAACAAAGGGAACCCGGCACGCACCTGCTGAAGGTGAAGGCGCCCCTGCTGAAGGACGACGAAATGCTGTGCATCCTGGGCTCGGGCGAGGCGCTCGGCAACTGGGACACTGAAAAGCCTTTACTGCTGCGAACC
>DASUVB010000209.1:0-7994 GCA_036373835.1 Flavisolibacter sp.
GTTGTGATCCCTTACCTGTGGACCATCGGCCTGCTGATCTTCTCCACGGGCCTGTCCTGGGGAGGACTGATCGGTGAGCCGCGCAGGACCAATCTTGGTATGACCTACCTGAACCCGAAGCACGAGCTGTTTACGGCAGAATGGGTTCCAACAACGCTGATGGGACTCCTGGGAGGTATCATCATGTTCATAGCTGCCATGCTGTTCCTCGTGATCTTCTTCGGCACGATGTTCCGCAGGAGCACGGAAGCGGCAGTACTTGAATTCCCGGAAAGCGAATCGATCCATTATGAGAAGCGTATCCCCCTGCTGGACAGCTTCAAACCATGGCTGGTGACAATGGCTGTCATACTGGTCGTTGCCTATGTTCCTGCGTTCCTGGATGCAACAAAGAATCCGGGCCCCGGCGCGCCAAGGTTCAACCCGGACAACCCGGTTCCCGAGGCCACAACAGCACCCGCATCGAGCCCGGTATCAAAACAGGATCAAACCAACACCGTTTCCATACCGGCACAACAGTGAAACGGGAAGGCTATACCTGGCTTTTCTTCGCAACTGTGATCCTGGTACCATTTGGCATCTACGGGGTTGTAAAGTGGTATGAACACCGCTTTACAACCCTTCCTGTTTTATATGATGGTGCACGCATCGCTGATTTCAGGATGGTGAACCAGGATGGGGATACCATAACCCTGGAAAACTGGGAAAACAGGATCGTGGTGGCCGACTTTTTCTTTGTGAACTGCCCTGTCGTGTGCCCGAAGATGACGCGAAGCCTCAAACGCGTGCAGCAATCGCTTGGCAATGACAGCTCGGTACAGATCAATTCCTTTTCAGTAGACCCGTTCCGCGACTCGGTACCGAAGCTCAGACGGTACGCGGAGCAGATGGATATCCGCCGGAACTGGAACCTGATGACCGGTGATAAACGAGAGATTTACCGGCTGGCGCGCAACAGTTTCCGCGTGGTGGCCACCGACGGCGACGGCGGTCCGGATGATTTTATTCACAGTGAACTGCTTATTCTGGTTGACACCCAAAAAAGGATCCGCGGGTACTATAATGGAACCATCCCGGCAGAAGTGGATGAATTGATCCGGGATATTGCACGATTAAAAAAAACAACTGATTAAAATCATATGATTAGTTGCGGAATGTAAGTCTTTTTGCCCCTGTCGCACCTGACATTTGCCTCAGCAAAAACCAAACGATCATCAACAATGAAATCGAAAATCCTGATCTTTTTAGGGGCACTGCTAACAGGGACCACCCTGCTGGCAGCACCACCACTTGAGGAGGGCAAGGCTATTTTTAATGCAAGGTGCGCAGGCTGCCATAACGTTAACAAAATTGTGGCCGGTCCAGCGCTTGCAGGTGTGCACGAAAGGCGCTCCATGGACTGGATCGTGAAATTCGTTCAGTCGTCACAGGCGGTTATTAAAAGTGGTGACAAAGACGCCGTAGCCCTTTTCGAAAAATTCAACAAGATCCCGATGCCGGATCACACCGATCTGACGGAGGAAAAAATTAAAAGTGTCGTTGACTTCATTAAAGCTGAAACATCAACAACAACAAGCACTGCACCCTTTGCCAAACCCGCAAAACTGGTAAAGGCCTATACACCGCTGGCAGTAAATGACTATGCGTTCTGGGGAATCTACCTGTTTGCCGTGTTTATGCTGATCATGGGCCTTGTACTGGCCGTACATGTAAAATCATTACAGCGCGAGAGCGTATCAAGATAGTGTATTCGTTGGTTTTCGTTTCAATGTTGTGCCCTGTTTTTTTCTAACTACGGGGCACTTTTTTTTGTCTTCACGTTTGCAATCCTTCTTCTCCCCGCATACGTCATCGTTATCTTTGCTGCATGCGCATTGATATCATCTCTGTTCTTCCCGAGCTGCTGGAAAGCCCGCTTTCACATTCCATCATGAAACGTGCGCAATCCAAAGGCCTGCTCGATGTTACGGTGCACAACCTTCGCCAGTGGGCGGTCAATGAGTACGGCCAGGTGGATGATTACCAGTATGGCGGTGGTGCTGGCATGGTAATGATGTGCGAACCCCTGGCAAAAGCGATCGACCAGCTCCGTTCCGAACGGTCCTACGACGAGGTCATTTATGTGACGCCTGACGGCGATCGACTGACACAGAGGACCGCCAACCTGCTGTCGCTGAAAAACAATATCATCGTTATATGCGGGCATTACAAAGGCATTGATGAACGGATCCGCGAACATTATGTTACAAGGGAACTCTCCATCGGGGACTATGTACTGAGCGGCGGCGAATTGGCTGCAGCGGTGCTGGTTGACGCCGTGGGACGGCTGATACCAGGTGTGTTAAACGATGAAACATCGGCACTGACGGATTCGTTCCAGGACAACCTCCTCGCGCCGCCGGTGTATACCAGGCCTGCTGAATTCCGCGGCTGGAAAGTGCCGGAGATCCTGCTGAGCGGCGATCCGAAAAAAATAGATGAATGGAGACACGAACAGGCGGTAAAAAGGACGGGAGAGAGAAGACCCGACCTGCTGAACGAATGACGGGATCTTTAAAAGAGCATCCTGTAGAAACAGGATGCGTTGATTAGGACATTGCTTCCCTTAGTTATGGCATTAGGTCGGGGAAGCTCTGTAAAAAGTTATAAGGAAAAAAAGTGCCCCGCTAAGACTAGCAGGGCTTCACCCTTAACCATACGAAACCAAGTTCTTAATTTATATAGAATGTCTTCGGCTAATTGTCAGAAGGCTTAATAAAAGTACAGCCAATGCCGTCGACGCTCAAATCCTTTCGATGAAAGCCTGTAAAATATCGACAAATATTAAGGTGGCTAAGAACCGCTTCCGTGGCGGTTGTTCATGGATGCCAGGAGCCCGTTTACCTGCTCCACGGCCTGTTCGCATTTCTCCTTAACATCCCTGAAAACAGCCAGCCGGCCGTTCCGGTCCCCGGTGGAGTTTTCCAGCGCATCGAGCAGCGGATGGAGTTCCCCGGCCAGCCCTACATAGCCAACCGTGGACTTCAGGTTGTGGGCGAATCTTTTAACATCGTGGGTGCGTTCCTGCAGGATGGCCTGCTCCAGTGCATGCAATTCGCCGGGCATCTGTATCCTGAACTGGTCCAGGATCTCCTGCTCAAAAGCCGGGTCATTGCCGGACAGCTGGTGCAGGTACTCGAGATCGATAAGAGGAGATGCGTGGGGTGCCGTCGCGTGCTGCGCGTGGCGTGCGATCATGTTATACAGTACAGTTTCCTTGATCGGTTTTGACACATAATCATTCATACCCAGCTGGAGGCACTTCTCTTTTTCACCCACCATGGCATGCGCCGTCATGGCAATAATGGGTATGTCGCTTCGCAGCTCATTGCGGATGACGGAGGTTGCCGTGTATCCATCCATTTCCGGCATCTGGATGTCCATGAGGATGATGGAAAAATGATCGTCCCGGACAGCTTCAACCGCTTCGGCGCCATTGGTAACCAGGCGGTATTCAATACCCCAGCTGCGCATCAGGTGTTCTACAAGCTGCTGGTTCATCGGGTGGTCTTCCGCTATCAGCACGCGGATCCTTTGAATCGGCACAGTCTCACTCTGGGCGGCAAGCGCCTCGGTATACATCTGTTCGACGTCGGGTAATTTGTAGGTCATCTCCACTGTAAACACCGAACCTTTTCCCGGTGTGCTTTCAGCCGAGATCTTTCCATGCTGCAGGGCCACCAGCTGCCGGACAATTGCCAGCCCGAGACCCGATCCGCCATACCGGCGCGTGGTCTCTGTCTCCGCCTGCTGGAACCGTTCAAAGATGGTCCCCAGCTTTTCCGGCGCGATGCCGATACCTGTATCCTTCACAATGATGCGGATCCTTACGGCGTCATCGGACTGTTCCACCAGGTTACACCTGACTTCGATACTTCCTTCCTCGGTGAACTTCACGGCGTTGCTCAGGAGATTCACCAGGATCTGTGTCAGGCGCACGGCATCCCCGGTGAGGATATCCGGGATGTCCTGGTCGATCCTGACCTTCAGCTGAAGGTTCTTTTCGCGGACCTTTTCCAGGAACATGGCGCCAACTGAGCCCACCAGGCTATTCAGGCTGAATCGCACATCTTCCATGAACATCATCCCCGCTTCGATCTTCGACAGGTCGAGAATATCATTGACAAGTGCCAGCAGGTTCTCCCCGGCCGAATGAATATTCTGCACATACTCCCGTTGCTCATCATCCAGCGACGACCTGCGGAGCAGGTTGGTGAAGCCAAGGATCGCGTTCATGGGTGTACGTATCTCGTGGCTCATGTTGGCCAGGAATTGTTCCTTCATACTGGCCACCTCGCGGTTTCGCCTGTCTGATTCGTTCAGTATGGAGATCAGCTTTTGCTGCTGGCGGGTCTGCGTAAGCTGGAACCAGAATGCCAGTATCAGTGCGAGCAGCGCGATTGCCGTAATGAAAGCGCCCCATAGCCGGGCTGTCCTCCCGGTATTCTCGATCGAGCCGACGATGTCGCGCAAACGTGACTGCCGCGATTCCTCCAGCTGGGAAATGACCATGACAATGCTGTCACGAATGATTTTACCGCGGTTGGAGTTTATGACGGCTTCCGCGGCCTCCTTGCCCTGCGTGAGAAATGCATTACGGATCTGGTGGCTGAAGGCGATCTTCTTGTCGACAAGCCCATTCAACTGATGCACCAGCTCGTCGGGTGTGTCATGAACGAACGAAGTCCTTAGCCGGGCGATGGCGGTATCGATCCGGCTGATTTTTGACTCGGTGTATTTCAGTGCATCCGGGTTACCGGTAATTACTGCTCCACGAATATCGCTCTCGACCGTCAGGAGGTCGCCTTCCAGCTGCCGGAGCGCTTTCTGAACCTGCAGCTCGTTCATTAAACGGGTATTGCCCTGGATCAGGCGATTGATGTTGTAGCCGGAAATAACCTGGAGAAAAACAATGACAAGGATACCAACGAGGAACAGCCACAGCACCCAATATCTGATTTCCCTTGTCCGCATGGTAGATGCTACCGAAAATACGAAATTCAGCTATGTGCTTTCGTCTGCTTGGGATTCACCAGTATTTTTTTCGCGAAACGGAAAATCGAATAGATGCCAAGAATGATGATGACGAAGCTCGGGATGAGCACTACCATTCGCTGGCGTGAAAAAATTTCATTGAAGAAATAATATTCACCCACGATCAGGATTGTAAACAGGAATATAAAAAGCAGGAATTTTTTCATAATGCAGCGGCTATATCAGCCAGTTGGTTCATTCGGTCGCAGGACAGCTGGATTTCACAGTACCGTTCGGGGCTTGCGCGCATGCAAGCCCGGATACGGATGCCCGAACAGCAAAAATATCCATAACCAATTGCTGAGGCGGCAATGTTAGCTTAAAGTAGCACAGTCTTCGTTGAAGGCTGGAAAACCAGCGATGAATTAAAGAAGGTTCAGCCGTTTATTCAGGTTTGATTTGTGGGTATCTGCCACGGGTATGGAGGTCTTCCCGATGCTGATGGTACCCTCCTGGATAAAGTCGATCTTATTGATAGCCACTATATAACTGCGGTGCACCCGGATGAAACGCGATGAAGGAAGCTTCTCCTCGATCGATTTCAGCGTAGCATGCACCACGTGGAACTTTTGCGGTGTATGCACTTTGACGTAATCTCCCATGGCTTCCAAAAAAAGGATATCGTCAATGCTTATCCTTTTCAGCATGCCGTTATCCTTCACAAACACGAAGCCCTGCTCCTCAACCTTCACCTCTTCCTTGTTGCTTTCCAGCGTTTCATTCACTTTATCGATAGCCTGTTTGAAACGCGGAAGCGTGATGGGCTTCACCAGGTAATCGACCACATTCAGCTCGAATGCTTCCACTGCATAATCTGTCTTGGCTGTTGTAAAAATGATCAGCGGTCTTTTGTTTCCCAGGTTCTTTGTAAGCTCCAGGCCGTTCATACCGGGCATTTCAATATCCAGGAGCAGCAGTTCCACCTGCGTTGTATTCAGCTGCTGCATTGCTTCTTCCGCATTGCTGCATTCCGCGACCAGCTCAAGGTTGGGTACCTGCGTGACCAGCTGCTTCAGCGCCATCCTGGCCATCTTGTTATCATCTACGAGAAGACACTTCATGGTGTAAGGGTATTAACAAATATAAAACTGATCGAAAAGACAATGTCAATTCTGAGAATCAAAAATTGAACCGCACCTTCACAACATCCGTGGAACAACACCCCGTTCACGCGCATCGCAGCAGTGCCGGGTCATTTGATCACCTGGATCTGCAAAATTTTATTTTTTACCATGTCTGCGTGAACCTGCACGGACGACAGCTGTGGCATCCAGTGGGCGAAATCTCTTGTGCCTGAAGGGATCTCGGCCGTGGATGTGTATACGGGTATCCTGCGTCCATTCAACATCACAGATGCCGGTTTTTTCTGTATAAGGATGCTCACAACAAGGCTAACGGGAACAAACTTCTGGTTGTCGGGCCTGATCTCTGTCACGATCCTGTTCCCCATATCCTGGCCGGTACAACGAATCAACGTATAATTCTTTGAAGGCAGTGATTTCCGGGAAACGCCGTCGTCTTCAAACCAGGTAAAGGTGGTGCGGCTCCGGGAAGGAAAATAGCTGAGCAGGAACTGCCCGTTCGACGTGTATTCGGAAATGTTCCTGATCCGGGATACCGTGGGTACGAAACTTCCTTCCCGCGCGAATACCGGTATATGGGTTAACTGCGCCGGCACGGTGATCCACTGTCCGCCCTGGTGGATCGTTGAGGAAAAAATATTCAGCCAGCGTCCCGCAGGCAGGTAGACCTTTCTTTCGGTGGCCCCCTTATCAAGTATGGGTGCTACCATCATATCGCGTCCCCACATATACTGGTCCTGCACCTGCATGGCGGCCGTGTCGTTGAAATAATAATAATACAGGGGCGCCATCAGCGGCGTGCCATTTGAAGTTTGCTGGTAAGCCAGCGAGTAGTTGTATGGGAGGAACAGGTAGCGGAGCTGGACCGCCTGTCTTGCATGACTGCGCCAGGGTTCCTCCATCAATGCCGGTTCACTGGGAAAGCTGGCCGCGGCGGGTTCCACTTCATACAGGGCGGTGCCATGCGGACGGAACACAGGAGTGAATGCTGCGAACTGCAACCATCGCACATACAGTTCCCCGTCGCCTTCGCCCCCGGCAAATCCACCCGCGTCGCTATGAACATAAGGAATGCCACTCATGGTCATGCCCAGCAGCACGGGGAGCTGCGCGCGGAGGCCACTCCAGCTGCGGCTGACATCACCCGTCCAGGGAATGATCCCATAACGCTGGCTCCCTGCGAAACCGCTGCGATTGAGGCTGAACAGGCGCTTGTCCGGGTATTCCGCGGCAAACCTGTTGTACAGCATCTTCGTCCACGTATGTCCGTACAGGTTATGAACTTCATCGGCGGCAAACAGCCTGCGATGGCCAAGATCGCGCAGGTTGTGGTACATGCCCGCCGGGTGCTTCTCCGGTTCGCCCAGGTCGCCCCACCATCCCTCCACGCCATTCTGCATCTGCCGGCGGTGAAACTGCCAAAACCACTCCTGCGCATCCTTGCGGAATATATCGATCAGCCCACCCTTTCCGAAATAAAAATCAGTGAGATAAAAGGGCGCGCCCGCACTGTCAACAGCCAGGTACGGCCTGGATGCCCGGTATTGCAGTGAGGTCTCCACGAAAAAAGGTTCGGTGACCAGGATGGTATGCACGCCTTCTTTCCTGAATTCCCCGATCATCCGCCGGGGATCGGGCCACTTTGTTTTGTTCACCCATTCCAGGTTGCCCAGTGTTCCCTTGATGCTGTCGCCAAACCAGAAGAGGTCAAAAATGACGGCATCAACCGGGATATTCTCGCTTTTCATTTTTTCGTAAACCGATTTCACCTGGGCTTCGCTCGTATAGCCGAACCGGCTCATCAGGTTTCCGAACGCCCACCGTGGTGGCAGCGGCTGC
>DASUVB010000210.1:0-11195 GCA_036373835.1 Flavisolibacter sp.
CACGATCCCTGCGTCCACGAGGTCACCCACCGCCAGCGCCACACCTGCCAGTGACATGATGTTGGAAGTAATGCCAAAGGTCTTCATCAGGATAAAGGCGATCAGCACGGAAAGGGGAATGGTGAGCACCACAACCAGCGCGCTCCTGGCATGCAGCAGGAAAATGAACAATACCAGTGATACCACGATAATCTCCTCGATGACTGCTTCTTTCAGCGTGGCGATCGTCGCTTCGATCAGGTCCGAACGGTCATAAGCAACCTTGAATTTGATGCCCGCAGGAAGACCTTTTTCCACGTCGGCAAGCTTTGCCTTCACCCGGTCAATCACTTCCTTGGCATTCTCACCATACCGCATCACCACGATGCCTCCCACCTTTTCGCCCTGCCCGTTTTCCTCAACGATGCCGAGCCTCAACTCGCCGCCCATCTGCACCGTACCGATGTCCTTCAGGCGCACCGGCACACCATTCAGTGACGCTACAGGAATATTTTCGATCTCACGGATATCTGTGATGAAGCCCAGTCCGCGAATGATATAGCCGATGTCGGATTGTTCAAATTTGCTTCCGCCCACGTCGTTGTTATTCTTCCGGATCTCGTTGACGACATTCATCAACGGAATGTTGTAATACTGCAGCTTTACAGGGTCCACGATCACCTGGTATTGTTTCTGGAAGCCACCGAACGACGCCACTTCACTCACACCTTCCACGGTTTGCAGGCCGAAGCGGACGTACCAGTCCTGCAGTGCACGCAGTTCACCGAGGTCATACCCGGGAGCATCCAGCGTATACCAGTAAATATGTCCCAGGCCTGTTCCATCGGGACCCAGCGCAGGGACGACACCTTCCGGTAGAAGTCGTTGTGCGTAATTCAGTCGTTCCAGCACGCGCGTACGCGCCCAATAGATGTCGGTATCATCATCGAAAATGACAAACACAAAACTCATCCCGAACATGCTGTTCGCCCGGATGTTCTTTACCCTGGCTATACCCTGCAGGTTACTGACGAGCGGGTAGGTAACCTGGTCCTCGACGATCTGGGGCCCGCGTCCCATCCACTCGGTGAAGATGATCACCTGGTTTTCAGAAAGGTCGGGAATGGCATCAACCGGTGTGGTTTTTACGGCATACACGCCATACACGGTGATGGCGGCTGCCAGCAGGAGAACGATGAAGCGGTTTCGCAGCGCGAATTCAATGAACCTGTTGATCATTTATATGGGTTGAGTGATTCCTGATAAAATGATTTTTCCGCAGCTGGTGTAGTGTCTACAGCCGCAGGTTCCGGTTGCGCAGGAAGACCCCGGAGTCATCGGGCGGAGCCTCATTATAGACAAGAGGAGTTGATTGAGAAGAAAAAACGATTGTCCCGAAAGAGGAGAAGTTGAGTGCAAAGGTCATTGGTGGACTCACCCACTGGGCGTTCGAAAGGGTGTTAATCTTGTGGTCGTCCTGGATCTTCAGCCACACGTGTTCATCCGTACAGCACCCGTTCAGTCCATGACCCTTTTCCATCCCGCAGCGACTGCACGTGGAAGTTTCCTCTTTCTTGCCAAAAGAGATACCTGCAGCCTCTCCCATGCAAAAATGGTAGTGCAGGTTGATGCCCGATGAAGCGGCGAGGTAGCTCAGTGTAAAAAAAATGGCAATGAGCCTGTTCATCAATACTAAACTACAACTTTTCGGCATCCGCCTTTATGATCCTGGTCACTGGTGCCACAGGCAATTGAATGTCCCCTGGGTGATCACCGCTTGTTCCTGTCCAGCCAGTCCCGTAGTTCGCTGATCTCGCGTGGGTGCGTGGAAATGATCTTGTTAGCGATCCTTTTCATGTCATCATCGCGGCCTGATTTCAAATATTCCTGTGCCATTTTGATGCCGTCCTCGTGATGGGGTATCATCATGCTGGCGAACATGGCGTCCAGCGAGCCACTTTCCATCTGGATATTGCTCATCGGTGTCATCATTCCCATGGCTTTTTGGGCGTAATCCGACTTCCCTGACGGCTTATCCTTGCTGAGAATGCGATCGAATTCCGGCAGGTCCTGCTGCTGTGCATCGATGATCTTCTGGGCAATGCGCTTGATAGTCCCGTCAGTGCCACCGGCGAGCTCCGCCTTTCCCATGCTGATGGCGCCTTCGTGGTGGTGTTTCATCATCATGGTAAAGTCGTAATCGGGATCACCCGACGGTGGCGTAGCTTTCATTTGTTCTTCCATGGTGGTCATGGCATCATGCATCTCCTTCATATGGCTCGGGCCGGTTCCTGTTGCGGTCTTATCGTCGTGATTGACGTGCTTCGTAGTGTCCGTGTCTACCTGATTATCAGCTGTTCCGTTGCATGCTGCTATGGAAAATACCATAGCCATCATTACATAAAGTTTCATATACCGGGGTTTTATGACATGCTATAAAAATTGTTCCATGCGGCTTATACTAATTTTAAATGCTAAATTCTAAATTTTAAATTGTCGAATTGCCGAATTGCCGAATTAGTACGTTCCTCCAAACTGGATAAGTAACCCCAAATTTTCAAATTCTCAAATTTTCAAAACTAGCCCCTCCCCATCCTCCTTCCCAGCAATAGCTTGATCACCTTCTGGTTCGAGTAACCCGTCAATCCGAACAGGACACCGCCATTGATCTCCCACCGCGGGTGTAAATACAAATCGATCATGGGACCCAGCAGATGTTCCTGTTGCGGAGCAGGCAGCCAGTTACCGAAGGTGCCCGGTGCCCCGTAATATTCGATACCGAAACCGAAGACTTCTTTAAATGTGTGGACCACTTTGACCTGCGGTGACAGCCCGGCGCTGCGACCGGGTCCCGTCAGTACGAAATCAATATTCGGATTGAAGGCAAAGTACCAGTTGCCGATGGTTTTGTCAGCGATGGGGCGGAGCTCGCCCTGCCATTCGAAGCTGCTGTCGCGGTGGGGCCGGAAGAACCCGAATTCCAGGGACAGGCTGGCGCCGAATTTCCATTTCCAGGATTCCGGCACGGTCACGCGCGGGCGCACCTGGTTGCCGAGATACTGAACACTTCCGTCCGGTGCCACGGCAGTGAACATGTAAAATCCCAGCTCCATATTTTTAGCGATACCGGTGGTTACCTCTACGGTTTCGTTGAGCCACCGTGCACTTTGCGGGTCCGGTAAGTGCCTGCTACCCTTAGGTGTATAGTTAGAGTGCAGCTCAATGATCGTCCAACGATGCCGGATCGTAGGCGATGCATACACCTGTATCTCGTTATCCGCCTGTGCAATGCACTGCATCGCGCAAACCAGCAGCAACACCAGGAAAGTAAATGGGCGATTCAAATTTTAAATGCTAATTCTAAATTTTAAATTGTTGCATCTGCTCGTTGAATTGCAAAGTTGTCAAATTATCAAATTGTCGAATTGCCGAATTGTTAAATTGCTGAATTAGTACGTTCCTCGAAACTGGATACGTAACCCCCATTTTCAAATTCTCAAATTAAATTGTCACATTGCCAAATTATCAAATTGTCTAATTTCACCTATGCTCCCTTCTCCACTGGTCCGGTTCATCACCACCGTGTATCCCATGGGCATGGAACAGGCCCAGGAGATCGCGGGGATGTTCGTCGAACGGGAAATTGAAAAGAATACGCTGCTGTTTCCTTCGGGAAAGATCTGCAATGAATACTTCTTCCTCGAGACAGGCCTCGTACGTGCCCATACGCAGGATCTCGAAGGGAACGACATCACCACTGCTTTCTATTCGCCCGGCCAGGTGGTGTGCGACCTGTTCTCTTTTTTCAAACGCGTTCCCTCCCGCGAGGAGTTCCGGGCACTGACCGACTGCCGCACGCGCGTGATCAGTTTCGAAGACCTGCAAAAGGCGTTTCATACACTGCCGGTGTTCCGGGAATTCGGACGGACGATCCTGGTGAACGCTTATGCCCAGCTCAAACTGCGGATGCTGTCCACCCTTCACCAGACGGCTGAAGAACGGTACAGGGTGCTGTTGCTGAACAACCCCGACATCCTGCAGCATGCGCCGCTCAAGTCCATTGCATCCTACCTCGGCGTCACCGATACATCGCTGAGCCGCATCCGCAAAGAGGTGATGAAGAAGCACACATCATAACTTGTCATATGGCAAGTGAAATCTCCGGCAACCTTTCTTGCTTTGCAGCATGGAACAGTTACCACTTTTTCTGCCGGTGTTGTTCATAACGACAACGCTCATTACCCTGGCAATTTTTTACAGGGCTTCCCGCAGCAGGACTGCGATGATCTTTATTTCGGCCTGGCTGGTCTTGCAGGCCATCCTCGCGGCTGTTGGGTTTTACATGGCGCCCACTGCTATGCCGCCCCGCGTCATGTTCATGCTCGCACCAATGCTGGCCATGATTGCTATCATACTGGCGACGCCATGGGGCCGGCGCTTCATGGACAGCCTGGACACAACCAGTATGACCTGGATACATGCGGTACGCGTGCCGGTAGAACTCACACTGTTTTTCCTGTACACCTATGGGCAGGTGCCTCGACTGATGACGTTTGAGGGCGTCAATTTCGATATGCTGTCAGGTCTCACCGCCCCATTGGCCGTGTGGCTGGCCGCGGGGAGAAGGCCATACCACACCGTGTTGTTCCTTGCGTGGAATGTGCTGTGCCTGGTATTGCTGTTCAATATTGTGTACCATGGCGTCCTGTCGGCTCCTACGGTCCTGCAGCAATTTGCGTTTGACCAGCCGAACGTAGCCCTCATGTATTTCCCGTATGTGTGGCTGCCTGTGTTCATTGTTCCCGCCGTACTGTTCTCGCATGTTGTCCTGGTTCGTAACACCCTTCGGACATTACGCCACACGCAATGGACGTTAAAAGCAGGGTCATGCAGCGCAAACGTTTCCGTAATTAATTCCCGGCCAGTCCGGGGGCATCTGTACATTAGTGCAGTCATGCTGTTGCTCGGGATCGATCTTGGGACGTCTTCTGTAAAAGTTTCGGTGGTGGATGCCGCCACGCGGCGCTGTCTCGCGTCGGCGCAGTACCCGGATGCAGAGGCAGACATCATTTCTCCACGTCCGGGGTGGGCTGAGCAGTCACCGGAATTGTGGTGGGAACATGTAACAGCCGCCATTTCCCGGTGCCATTCCTCCGGCGCGTATCGTCCCGGCGACATCGGCGCAATTGGTATCGCATACCAGATGCATGGACTGGTGATCGTGGACAGGGATGACCAGGTGTTACGGAACGCGATCATCTGGTGTGACGGTCGCGCGGTATCAGAAGGCGATGAAGCCTGTGCGGCCCTGGGACCGGAACACTGCCTGTCACGCCTGCTCAATTCTCCCGGAAATTTTACCGCGTCAAAGCTGGCATGGGTTAAAAAACATGAGCCTCAGGTTTACGAACGTATCCACCGCATCATGCTGCCGGGAGACTACATCGGCATGAAGCTCACCGGTGAAACAACTACCACCATTTCGGCATTGTCTGAAGCGGTGCTGTGGGATTTCAGGTCGCATGCGCTGTCTGAGGATGTCATGGAGTATTTTGGATTCGACCATACGTTCATCCCACATATCAACGATGTTTTTTCTTCACATGGCACGCTTCGAAAGGTGGTTGCGGAGCAGTTGTCGCTGCGGCCAGGCATTCCTGTCACCTACAAGGCAGGCGACCAGTTGAACAACGCATTCTCACTGGACGTGTTGCGACCCGGCGAAGTAGCTGCTACCGCAGGCACATCCGGTGTGATCTATGGAATCAGTGATTCGCTGCATTACGACGTACAATCCCGGATCAACAGCTTTGCACATGTGAACCACACAGAATCCGATCCCAGGATCGGCGTGTTGCTGTGCATCAATGGCGCAGGCATCAGCTACCGCTGGCTGCGCGGGTCGCTGGGCGGTCAATCTTCTTACGAACAATTGAACCGGGAAGCTGCTGCTGTTCCTGGGGGCGCGGAAGGACTGATGATGCTTCCCTTTGGCAACGGGCCTGAACGGATGCTGCAGAACCGGACAGTGGGTGCGCGATTTACCGGTCTTGATTACAACCTGCATACCAGGGGACACCTGGTGCGTGCGACAATGGAAGGGATCGCGCATGCGTTTCGCTACGGTCTCGACATCATGCGCGGCAATGGGATGAAGCCGAACATCATCCGGGCAGCGGAGACCAACATGTTCCGCAGCACGGTGTTTACCGAAGTGTTTGCAAATGCCACCGGTGTCCCGGTCGCATTATACAACACTGATGGCGGCACAGGCGCGGCACTCGGAGCCGGCGTGGGCGCCGGGTGTTTTCAGGACGCGACTGCTGCGCTGGAGGAACTGCACCCGGTTCTTGTTACAGAGCCTGACAATGAAGCATTTTACCATGAACAGTACCTGCAGTGGCGCTCCATGCTGGAAGCAGCCATGGACGGTGTTCCCTCGCATGAGGCACTGCAGGCCCACATTAAATAAAATATGGCAACAGCTACAGCATCAACGTATTTTAGGAACATCCCGCAGGTGGGCTATGAAGGTCCTGGATCCGACAATCCCTTTGCATTCCGGTGGTATGATGAAAACCGCCTGGTCGCCGGGAAAACGATGAAGGAACACCTGAGGTTTGCCTGCGCATACTGGCATTCATTCAATGGAAACGGCGCTGACCCATTTGGTGCACCGACGCACATATTTCCCTGGGAACGGTCCCCCGATCCCCTTGAACGCGCACGTGCGAAAATGGACGTTGCGTTTGAATTCATGACGCGAATGCGCATTCCATTTTACTGCTTCCATGATGTGGATGTGGTAGATTATACCGACGATATAGCAGAGAATGACAGGAGGCTGCAGCAAATGGTGGAATATGCGGCGGACAGGCAGCGCGAAACGGGTGTGCGTTTGTTATGGGGTACTGCGAACCTGTTTTCCCATCCGCGCTACATGAATGGTGCGGCTACCAATCCCGACTTCCATGTGGTAGCGCACGCAGCGGCGCAGGTAAAGTCCGCCATTGACGCCACCATAGCATTAGGTGGAGAAGGATATGTGTTTTGGGGAGGGCGCGAAGGTTACATGAGCCTCCTGAACACGAATATGCAGCGCGAGAAGGAACACCTGGCCCGGTTTCTCCATACAGCAAAGGATTATGCGCGGAAAAATGGTTTTAAGGGAACATTCTTTATCGAACCAAAGCCTGCTGAGCCATCCAAGCACCAGTATGATTTCGATTGTGAGACGGTCATCGGCTTCCTGCGACAGTACGATCTGCTCGAAGATTTCAAACTGAACGTGGAAGTAAATCATGCTACGCTGGCGGGGCACACATTCACGCATGAATTGCAGGTGGCCGCGGATGCGGGACTGCTCGGTTCTATTGACGCGAACCGTGGCGATTACCAGAACGGCTGGGATACAGACCAGTTCCCGAACAATATCAACGAACTTACGGAAGCCATGCTGGTGATCCTGGAAGCGGGAGGTTTCAGCGGGGGCGGGATCAATTTCGATGCGAAGATCCGTCGTAATTCCACCGATCCCGCGGACCTGTTCTACGCGCACATCGGGGGAATGGACGCGTTTGCGCGGGCCCTGGTGGCTGCAGACAATATCCTGCGGGAATCAGCGTATAAAAAATTCCGGCAGGAACGTTATGCCAGCTTTGACGGTGGCGCGGGAAAACAGTTCGAAGAGGGGAAACTTTCACTGGAAGACCTCCGGCAGTATGCCATTCAACATGGCGAGCCGGTAATTACAAGCGGTCGGCAGGAGTGGCTGGAATTACTCATCAACAGGTATATATAGACCGGGGATCTGCCCCTTAAACCAAGACTGACATATGAATCCTTCACTTGAATCCCTGGACTGGATCGTCCTGGGTGGTTATTTTGCCATTTTGCTGGGCATCGCCTGGTGGGTGATCCTGCAAAAGAACAAGACGACGGAAGATTATTTTCTTGCCGGCCGCAACATCGGCTGGTTCGTGATCGGCGCATCCATTTTCGCATCGAACATTGGCAGCGAGCACGTAGTGGGCCTGGCCGGTACCGGCGCCGAAAGCGGGATGCCCCTTGCGCATTACGAGCTGCATGCGTGGATCGTTCTGCTCCTGGGATGGGTGTTCCTGCCGTTCTACCTGCGCAGCGGGTCGTTTACCATGCCGGAGTTCCTGGAGAAGCGATACGACAGCCGTTCGCGCTGGTTCCTCTCCCTGTTCTCGATCGCAGCATATGTACTTACTAAAGTATCGGTCACTATTTACGCCGGCGGTATCGTGGTGTCTTCGCTTGTGGGCAGTGAATTGATCAATAGCGGCTTTGGGCAGTTCTTCATCGAGCTTTTCGGGCTTTCCGCATCGAAAGATCCCGCCTTCTGGCTCAGCTCATTCATTATCGTGCTGGTTACAGGGTTGTATACGATCCTCGGCGGCATGCGCGCGGTAGTTTATACAGAGGCGTTTCAGACGATCATCCTGCTTTTGGGATCTGCAGTGATCACCTTCCTGGGTCTGAAGGAAGCGGGTGGCTGGGACGAGGTGCGTGCGACTGCCGGCAGCTCGCATTTCAATATGTGGCGGCCTGCCAGCGATCCCGATTTTCCGTGGACCGGGCTGCTGATCGGCGGCACCATTGTCGGCATCTGGTACTGGTGTACCGACCAGTATATCGTGCAGCGCACACTGGCGGCGCATAATATCCGAGTCGGCCGGCGGGGCGCCATTTTCGGCGCCTACCTGAAGCTGGCACCCATTTTTATTTTTCTCATCCCGGGCATCATTGCATTCGTGCTGAAAAAAAAAGGGATCATTTCCTATGAAAAAAGCGACCAGGTTTTTCCAACACTGGTGCGCTACCTGCTGCCCGCCGGCTTGAAAGGTCTCGTCGCCGGCGGATTAATGGCAGCGCTTATGAGCTCACTGGCATCGGTTTTTAACTCGGCATCGACACTGTTCACCGTAGACATTTTCAAAAAGCTTCAGCCACGTGCGCCTGAGCGCAAGCTCGTATTGATCGGCCGTATTGCAACAGCGGTCATCGTGGTGCTGGGCATGCTGTGGATCCCCATCATGCAGGAGATCGGCGGCGGTGTGCTGTATCAATACCTGCAAAACATCCAGGCATACATTGCGCCACCAATCACCGCCGTGTTTGTGCTGGGTATTTTCTGGAAACGCATCAATGGCAACGGCGCCATCGCCACGCTGCTGTTTGGACTGCTGATGGCAACTATCCGCATTATTTCAGAGCTCGTCTACCGGGATTCGGGTGGTGGTATTGCAACCGATGCAACAGGGTTCTTCGCAGAATTTGCGCGTGTGAACTTTTCGCACATGGCCATCTTCATGTTCATAGGCTGCGTGATCATCTGTTCGGTCGTGAGCTTCCTGACCACCCCGCCGTCCGCCAACCAAATACAGGGGCTGACATTCGGTACGCTGACGGCGGAACAGAAAGCAGAAGTACGCAGCAGCTATTCTACCGGTGACGTGATCGTATCGGTGATCCTTGTCCTGATCGTATTGTCTGTTTTAGTGTATTTCAGGGGATAGTAGCGGTTCGCGGTTCGCGGTTCGCTGTTCGCTGTTCGCGGTCTTGTCCGCCAAAGCTTTTAGCGAAGGCGGATCGCTGTTCGCTGTTCGCAGGACGTCAGGCAGGATAACTTCAACCTCCGTTCAACTATCGTTCAACCATTGTTCAACCATTGTTCAACCATTGTTCAACCATTGTTCAACTATTGTTCACCCATCCCTGGTTCGCGGTTCGCCGTAGCTTTTCGTGGTCACCGAAGTAAGTGTAGGTGACAGGGGGGCGGGAGCGCCATTCGCAGGCATCAGGTGAATTCCTGCACCTCCAGTACTACGTCACCGCCGACCGGGTGACCGGTACAGGTAAGTACAAGACCTTCGTTCAATTCCCTGTCGGTGAGCACTTCATTATAGGAATGCCACACGGTTCCCGAGGTGCAACGGGCCACGCAATTACCGCAACGCCCGGCTTCGCAGCTGTACGGCATTACCAGCCCGGCACGTTTTGCCGACCTTAGAATGGAATCGGGATATTGTACATCAATGCTGAATTCCTGGCTGCCTTTCCTGATCGTCACAGAATGTAACGAAGTATCCGGCGGCGCTGCGTCTCTTTTGGGAACAGTATGGATGATGAAATTCTCTTTGCGGATCTGTGCCTCGGGAACGCCATGCTCCCGCAGTGTATAAATGCACATCCGCATATAGCTTTCCGGACCGCATATAAAGAAAAGCGCATTACTGTTTTCAAGTCCCCCGTATTGACGCAAAAATGCAAGCATCAGGTCGCGATGAAGCCTGGCACCAGAAAGATCAGCGGCGTTGCTGAATAGCAGCTCGACCTGGAAAGTTGCAGGGTAGTCGTCCCGGAGGGCCTGGAGGATTTGCAGGTATGCGGCTTTGCCTGGCGATGCGTTACTGTACACAAGGACCACGCGTACCCCTGGTTTGGAATGAAGCGCTGTCTTGATCAGCGACAGCACGGGCGAGATGCCGCTGCCGGCTGCGAAAAAGAACAGGGTGCTTCCAGGGGGCAATTTTTCCGGCAGCACAAAAAAGCCGCCAACGCCGGAACTCAGCACAATGTCGCCGGGCTTTGATTCGTCTACAAGCTTTCGGGAAAAAAAGCCATTCTCTACCCGCTTCACGCCGATGGCCAGCGGCTCATGGAGTGCAGGCGACGATACAATAGAGTAGGAGCGGCGTACTTCCTCACCATTCCGGAAAGTAACCAGCGTCAGGTATTGGCCCGACCTGTATGGGATGCCATCCGCATTTCTGAAGACGAGGGTACAGAATCCCGGGACTTCCCTGCGGATCTCTGCGATCTTCAGCTTCCTGTACTGCCCTGCGCTATCCATACCTAAATTTCTGCTTTCGTGAAAGGGATTCAAAATTAATTCGTTGCGGCAGTTCGCAACACCGTGCAACAAAAAGCCCCGGCGAACCGGGGCATACCAACACTCTATGTACTCCTAAAGTTTCGTATGATCATTTGCTGCCGTTTGCAGCGGTATCTTTTTCAAGGATCTCGATATATTTTTTTGCGCTTTCATTGCCGGGATCCACTTCCAGCAGCTTTTCAAAATAGCCGATGGCTTCGGAGTAGTCCTTCATGGTATTGGCCTCGTAGGCGGCCAGGTATCCATAAGCCTCGATCGTCCACTTTTTGTAGTTGCCGTCCTCCTTGTTTGA
>DASUVB010000211.1:0-2589 GCA_036373835.1 Flavisolibacter sp.
CTCAATGGAATCCGCATGCGCCGCATTGACGGAGTATCCCTTTACCTCGCGAATACCTCCGAACAGCCAGATCGTGGCGTCGATGTAATGGCTGAATTGCGTGTACAGCGTACCACCGTCCGGGAACTGTTTTCCGCGCCACTCCGTGTAGTAGGAAGGGGGGCGGTTCCAGATGCAGCTGAGATGAAAGCTGTACAGACGCCCAAGTGTGTTCTCATCAAGCAGTTTCTTCAATTGCCGCAGGATCGGGTTGTAACGCGTGGACTTTACCACGAACAATTGCTTCCTGCAGAACTTTTCAGTCTCGATCATCTGCCACGCAGCTGCAGGCGTCAGGCACATCGGCTTTTCACACAGCACGTGCTTCCCTGCCTGCAGGGATTTAATGGCATGCTCCGCGTGAAATCCATTTGGCGTGCACACCGAAATAACATCTACTTCTTTTTCTGAAGCGAGCAACGCCTCGATTGAAGTGTACGACCGGCAATGAAAAGCTTCTGCAAGATGTTGTGCCCTTTCCGGAACGACGTCACACACCGCGACCAGTTTTCCAACCTCCTGGATATTTTCTGCATGCCTGCGGGCAATACGGCCGCATCCGACTATGGCGAACTGGTACATCGCTCAAAAATAGCCCGCTAAAAATAAACCCCTGCAAAATGCAGGGGCTCTTATTAAAATCCGGGGGCGTCCATGTTCACATTATTATCAGCCCGGGTATTCTTCCGTTTGAACAGGCTGGCGTCAAACTTGCCAAATCGCCAGTTGAAGTTGAGACGCATGACCTGTGGGTCGCGCCGGCGCTGGATGTCCTGCACAAAATAAGGCAGCACTTCCGAATGGGCGTCGTACAGGCGGGTGCGGAAGATGTCATTGATGTTCAACGATAGCGAGCCGCGCTTCTCTTTCAGGAATTCGAACCGCACTGCAGCATCAACACCGTAGTTCGGGCGGATATAGCCCTGGGCTGCTGTGTTGCCACCACCGCCGAACATGTGACCACCTCGTCCGCCACCGCCGCCACCGGGTGAGGAAACGATCTTCGACTGGTAGTCACCACTGATCTGGAGTGAAAAGTTCTTCGGAAGCTTGAAGCTGTTGTTTAATTTGATGAAGAAGCTGGGGAATGGATCCTGCTCTTCCTGCCCGGGAACATCCACCTGCGCCGTAAAGAAATTGGCATTGGAGGTCAGATCCCACCACTTGGTTATTTTGTTACGCGATGTAAGCTCCAGTCCCGTCACGTAGCTGCGATCCGCATTGATGAATGTATTGATCAGGCCCTCTTTGCTGATCACTGTATCCCTTTTCTGGAAGCGCGTAATCAGGTTGGTAGTGTTCTTAAAATATACCGATGCCAGGAAGTTATCCCTGTTCTTGAAGGTTTTTGAATAAGAAAGTTCCAGTGAATTCGTGAATTCCGGCTCCAGCCCCGGGTTCCCGACGTTGATGTTGAGATAGTCGCTCGAATCAATGAATGGTGTCAACTGCCAGAAATTGGGACGGTTGATCCTGCGGCTGTAATTCAGCTGAAGTTCCTGGTCGTCGGATACCTTTTGTGAAAGAAACACGCTCGGGAAAAGACTTACCGGGAAGTTGATACTGAACGACTGGTTCCGCGTAGGAACCGTAGCCGAGTAATCTGAACTTTCCGCCCTCAATCCAAGCTGGTAACCGAATTTGTTGATCCGGTTTGAAAATGTGGCATAGGCTGCATACACCTTATCCGTGCTGTTGTAAGTTGTAAACGTGCCTGGTTTCAGTTCACCGTTCGGCAACTGGAAGTAAAACTGGTCTTCATTTTCAACCGTCCGGATCGATGTCCGGGCGCCCATTTCAATTTTTGATTTTTCCGAAATCGGGTTGCTGTAGTCTGTTTGGAAAACGATAAGCTCATTGTTTCCCGAGCCGATTTGTTCCTGCCGGTAGGTATTCATATACACGGGTCCTGGCATATCATAGGTGTCCGTGGTAATATTACTGGTCCTGTTATTCCGGCTTTTATTGTAAGTGATATCGGCGGTCAGTTCGTGTGACGCCTTCGGGAAATTATGCTTGTAGCTGAGCTGCGCAGCCCTGTTCCGGAAGCGGAATGCGGAGTTGGAAGCACGGTGCTGGTAAAGCAGGGGATACAGGGTTGAATTGCTCAGCGAATCAGTATAAAGGTCACTCACCATATCCGGCGACATTTTCCCTTGTGAGAATGTACCATTAAGCGTCAGTGTATTCCTGTTGTCGATGAAATAATCAATGCCCCCGCGCAGGAAACCAAACTGTCCTGTCCCGGATGATCTGTCATTCTGGTCAAAAAGGATCTGGCTCCCGTTGCTGAAAGTCGTTCTCTCCGTAAGACCCGAGCTGATCGTCTTCCGCTGGTTCAGCATGCCATTTAAAAAGAAATTGACCTTATTCTGGCGAATGTTGATGTCGCCTCCGCCGCCGAATCTTCCGCGGGTGTCAACATTGGCGCGTACGTTACCACTGTAACCTACACGGCGGTTCTTTTTCAATACGATATTCAGGATGCCTGCGGTTCCGCCTGAAGCATCGAATTTGGCGGAAGGATTCGTGATCACTTCAACGCTTTCA
>DASUVB010000212.1:0-7907 GCA_036373835.1 Flavisolibacter sp.
CAGGATCAGGAAGGTGATGACGCCAATGACCGGCACACACGCGGACACCGCCTCGGATACGCGGCTGAACGAAAGCTGCCAGCTTCCCCACGCAAGCGTGGTGGCACAAATGAAGAACATCGCGGCATTGGTCACCAGCAGGAAGTAAACGCTGTTCTGCAGCAGGGAGGCCCAGAAGCGTGCACTGGTATGGTCATCGCTGCTCAGCCCATGCGTGATCAGCAGGATGATGATCGCCAGAACACCGATGGCCATGAATGCCATGGACCACAGGTTATATCTTTTAGGAATCAGGAAAGTCTCTTTCAGTGCCATCGCTATCTCGGATTAGTTTGTGAGTTTGTTGTATCGACTGCTGCTGCCGGTGCCGCAACTGCTGCCGGTGCCGCCGTGGTATCCTTAGCCGCACCGCCCTTCGCGCGCATGTACTTGATCACCCACCAGCGCTGTTCAGGTGTCAGCTGCGAAGAATAACTTCCCATTGCACCCTTTCCGAACGTGATCACATGGTACACGTGCCCGTCGGTCAGGTTGCGGGTGTAATCTCCGTTCAGCTCGCGTGGCTTGGCAGGATAGGGCCCGTTACCGTTGTTGTACAGCGGGCCGTTACCGTCCAGGTTCGTGCCGTGACAGATGCCACAGTTTACCAGGTACAGCCTTTCAGCTTCTTTCATCATGCCGGCGGTAGCGGGGGTTACGGCCATCGTGTCAAAAGGGTTTTTCAGGGACTGTGCAGCCTGCAGCCCGGCAGAATCTGCGGTCAGCCAGTAGTTGAAATGCTCGCCGCGTGCCACGGTGCCGGGAACCGGCATGGAGGTGAAGTTGATGCCCCTGCGACGCAGGCTGTCATACTCACCTTCGACATTATTATAGCCATACGTTTCGTAAGCGCGGCTGTAATACATGTCGGGCATGTAAGCGCTTCCCGGGTTGTCGCCACCGGCTCCGCATCCTGCAAAAGCTGCAGCCATAACAAGAAGACCGGTACCAAACAGAAATTTATTCATCTAATGTTTTATTAAGAGTTAAACAGCTTCTACAGGTTTTTCAAATACGCGCGTCTCCCTGTCGTAGCGGCCGATCCACCATCCTGTTTCTTTGTGCATGGTAGTCACTTCCAGCGCACCAAGGCCCTGCAGGAACTGTGTTGCTTCCGCTTCATTTGTTTTCGAAGTGCACTCCACCGCCATCACGAACAGGTCATCCGTAGCACGCGGGTGAAAATGATCTTTCTTGACAAAGGGTGCCATCTGGCACAGGTAACAGAAGGTCAGCACCATCCCTACGCATGCAAACAGTACGGTAAGCTCGAATATGATCGGAATCCAGGCAGGCAGTGAAAAGAACGGCTTACCACCGAAGTTCAGCGGCCAGTCGTACGCCAGCGCCCAGCTGATAAAGCCGAGGGCCGTCGCGGTGCCGGTAATGCCGTAAATAAATCCCGCCGTATGCAGGCTGGTATCGCGCAGGCCCATGGCGGCATCCAGGCCGTGGATCGGCATGGGTGTGTACACATCATGGATCTTGTAACCACCTTTGCGCACCGCCTTCACCGCGGGGAATAGAACCGCTTCGTCATCAAAAGTTGCTACTACAAATTTTTTTATGGCCATATACTGGTTTCTAGTTGCTGGTTTCTAGTTGCTGGTTGCTTGCTTTCTGGTCTTGCCCGCCGTTGCTAAAAAGCGGGGCGGATTGTTTTATTAGTTCATCAATGCGCTACTGCATGTGCGAATTCTTCCACCGGCTCACGTTCCACCACATCCATTTTCTGCTTATAGTTCTCACCACTCTTTTTCAGGATATGCTTGATCTCGGCAATGGCAATTACCGGGAAGAATTTCGCGAACAGGAAATAGCAGGTGAAGAACAGCCCGAAGGTTCCCATGTAGAAGCCTACCTCCCAGATGGTGGGTGAGTAGTACGTGCTCCAGGACGACGGCAGGTAGTCGCGGTACAGCGATGTAACGATGATCACGAAACGCTCGAACCACATTCCGATGTTCACCAGGATCGACATAAAGAAGGTAACAATGATGCTCCTTCTCATTTTTTTGAACCAGAAGATCTGCGGTGACACCACGTTACAGCCCATCATCAGCCAGTAGCTCCAGCCGTACGGGCTAGAAAGGTTCGCACGGTTTTCCTTGAAGGCGAACCACTCGTATTCCACATGCGAGTACCAAGCCATGAACAATTCTGTCAGGTAAGCAATACCCACGATCGATCCCGTAAGGATGATCACCTTGTTCATCACTTCGATATGCTCAATGGTAATATATTCTTCGAGGCCCAGCACCTTGCGCGTTACCAGCAGCAGTGTCTGCACCATGGCGAAACCGGAGAAGATCGCTCCCGCAACGAAGTAGGGCGGGAAGATGGTGGTGTGCCATCCCGGTATCACCGAGGTGGCGAAGTCGAAGGATACGATCGTGTGCACCGAAAGTACCAGCGGTGTTGACAGGCCGGCAAGAACGAGGGACAGCGCTTCGTGGCGTTGCCAGTGCTTGGTGGATCCCGTCCATCCGAAAGCTGTGATACCATAAAACATCTTGCGCCACTTTTCACGCGCGCGGTCGCGCAGCGTTGCCAGGTCGGGCAGCAGGCCCGAATACCAGAACAACAGTGACACGGTAAAATATGTCGAGATCGCGAATACGTCCCACAGCAGCGGTGAGTTGAAATTCACCCACAGCGGTCCGCGCGTGTTCGGGTAAGGAAGCGTAAAGAAGGCATTCCACACGCGGCCCATGTGCCAGATCGGGAACTGGCCCGCGCACATCACCGCGAAGATGGTCATCGCTTCAGCGGCCCTGTTCACACCGGTCCTCCATCCCTGGCGGAACAGCAGCAGGATCGCGGAGATCAGCGTTCCCGCGTGACCAATACCGACCCACCACACGAAGTTGGTGATATCCCAGCCCCAACCCACGGTCTTGTTCAGGTTCCACTGGCCCGTACCATAGATCACTTCACGCGTCACCGACCAGATACCAAATACCAGGAGGGCGAACGATACCAGGAAACCGATCCACCACAACTTGCTGGGTGATGCCTCCACCGGGCGGCAGATGTCCTCCGTCACCTGATGGTAATCCTTGTTTCCCTCAACCAATGGGGCCCTTACCTGCGATTCGTATTTAAGTAATGCCATATTTATTTCAGTGAACCGGGACCAAGCCCCGGCATGTTATCAATCGATTAATGTGTCTTTGCCGGTTCGTGCTGCGTTTCGCGTGCGTGCTCGCTTTCCGCGCCGCTGCCGGTGTTCTTGCTGGCGATCAGCTCCTCCGTGTTGCGGATCTTCGCCAGGTAGCTCACGTTGGGCAGCGTATGGATCTGCTCCAGCACATAGAACAGGCGCTGCTGGTTGTTCTTCCGGATCTGCGAAACAGTGCTGTTGTTGTCGTTCGCGTTTCCGAAAGTGATGGCTTTTGTAGGACATGCCTGTGAGCACGCCGTTTGTACCTCGTCGCCACCAAGCATCCTGTTCTCCTTCTTCGCTTCCAGCTTTTTCTCCTGTGTGCGCTGCACACAGAAAGAACACTTCTCCATCACACCACGGCTGCGCGTCACCACGTCGGGGTTCAGCACCATGCGTGTAAGCTCGTCATTCATCTGGTGTACAACTTCGTTCAGCACGCCAACGCCGCTTTCGGGTCCCAGGCGACCATGGGTGCTCGCGCCCGTGTAATCGCCCCAGTTGAAGCGGCGCACTTTATAAGGACAGTTGTTCGCGCAGTAGCGGGTGCCGATACAACGGTTGTATGCCATCTGGTTGATGCCCTCGGCGCTGTGCATTGTTGCGGCTACCGGGCATACGTTCTCACAGGGAGCGTTATCGCAGTGCTGGCACAGCATCGGCTGGAACACCACTGTCTTCAGCTGGTCGGGGTTCGACGGCTCGCTGACGAAGTAGCGGTCGATGCGCAGCCAGTGCATATCGTGGTAGCGCAGCACTTCGTTCTTACCCACTACCGGCACGTTGTTCTCTGCATGGCAGGCTACTACGCAGGCATGGCAACCGGTGCAGCTATTGAGGTCTATTGACATGCCCCACTTCAGACCCGGCTTTTTATGAGGATCGCCATACAGTGTTCCTTCCTCGCGGTAATCACCGGTTTTAGGTGCATATGTCTTGTGCAGGTCCTGGCGCCATTGCTTGTACTGGTCAGGTGTTTTCAGGAAGGTCGCCATGGTGGTTTCCTTCACTACTTCCGTCCTTCCTTCGTAGGAATTGTGGATCTGCATCTGCGCGATCTTGTGCGTATCCACAGATTTGGCTGATGTGGTCACATCGTTGAACTGGTCCACCGTCGCGCCATTCCATTTAGCGAACTGGTACACATTCTGTCCTACTTCGCTGGCGGCCTTCGAGAACTTCGGGCTGCGGCCGTAACCAACGGCAATAGCGATGGTATCGGCGTTCATGCCCGGGACTACCATTACGGGTAACTTGCGCGTAATGCCGTTCGCGGTGATCTCGATCACCGGCTTGTCGGGATAATATTCAAAGTCAGAATCCTTGTAATCAATGCCCAGTTCATCCGCCTTTTTCATGGAGATCATGGCGTAGTTGTCCCATGATGCGCGGGTAACCGGATCCGGCAGCTCCAGCAGCCAGGGATTGCCTGCCTGTTTGCCGGTGCCGATGGCCACGCTCTGGTACAGGACCACCTCGGCGCCGGTACGCTTTGGCGCTGCGGGCATCTTCAGCAATGCATCGGAAATATTAATGCTCGTGGTTGTTGCCGGCTGCGTAGGGCTGGTACCGATTCCTGCCACTTCTGACACACCATCCCGCAGTGCCTTGTCGAGGCCCTGCTGGCCACCAAGGCGGCCCATCCAGAAGGTGCGGAAGTACGTTTCGTAGTCGGTATTGTTCCCGCTCCATTTCAGCAGTGTGGTCTGGAACTGGCGCGTTTTAAACAATGGGAATATGGTTGGCTGGATAAAGCTGTAATAACCACTTCTTGGCTCCGCATCGCCCCAGCTTTCCAGGTAGTGGTGCGAAGGGACCAGGTACTGGCACAACTCAGCCGTTTCGTCGAGTTTTTCGTTGAACGACACGGTCAGCTTTACCTTTTGCATTCCTGCTTTGAAGCGGGCCGCATCGAAATAATCATACGCAGGATTGGCGCCGTAGATCAACAGTGCACCGATCTGCCCGGCGTTCATCTGGCTGACCAGGTTCACCATGTCGGCATCATTGCCCTGCCTGTAATTCAGTGTGACGCCCGTGTTGATGGTAGTACCGTTAGCACCGATCAGGCCATTGATCGCCTGAACGATCGCCTGCACGTTGGGATCGTTGCTGCCGCATACCACAAGCCCTGCGCCCTGCACCTTTTTCAGGTCGGACGCCACTTTCTGGATGCCTTTGGCGAGATCCGCATCCAGTTGGACGGCCGTGCCACCACCGCCACCAAGGGCGGAATACAAGGCTGCTGCTACCTTACCTGTTTCTGAGGGGCGGTGTGTAAAGCGTTCGTCGGCAGATGCCCCTGTCATGCTGAGAAAGCTCTCGAACTGGTAATGCTTGCTCATGGAGGGCGCGCGCTCGTCGATCTTCCTGCCCATTGCATATTGATAGGCAAATTCTACCGGTGCCAGCCAGGTACCCAAAAAATCGGCCCCAAGGCTGACAATCACTTTCGCGCGGTCAAACTGGTACGCCGGGATGCGGCCACCGTTCGCGGCGATCAGGCCACTATATGAATCCGCGTCATATTGAACATGCCGGCTGCCGGGATATTTCGCAAGAAATTCCGTGATCAGCTGGCGGGTGGAAGGAGAGTTGACAGTGCCTGTCAGCAGCACTAGCGGAGCGCCACCCAAACCTGCCAGTGCCTGTGACACCTGGCTGTCGAGCTGCTCAAACGTGGGGATCTCCTGGAAGGCGTTCCCGGAACGGCGTTTGGGATGCGGAAGCCGGAATGTATCGTACAGGTCCAGCACGGAAGCCTGCGCCCGCGCTGATGTTCCACCTTTCGTGAAAGAGCAAAGTTCATTTCCTTCGATCTTGATCGGGCGCCCATCCCTGACTTTTACGACCACGGGAAGCGCGTCTCCATCCTGGACATAGGTGCTGGCGTAGTATTTCGCCACGCCGGGCACTGTATTCTCCGGGCGGTTCACAAAGGGAATAGCCTTGCGCACCGGCGTTTTACAGCTTGCGGCGAGCGTCGCTGCTGCCGTGCTGAATCCCAGGTATTTCAGGAAATCACGGCGCGGCGTTTTCGCGTCCAGGACCCCCTTTCCATCCAGTTCACCGAATGGAAGATCTTCCTGGAATTCGTTCTGCGCCGTTTTTTGAACACGCTCTTTATCATGCAGCTCAGCGAAACTTTGCCAAAACTTATTATCGCTCATAGATTAATTTGATAATCGATCCCCGGTCAACGGGATGTTTATTATTGAATTGCCTACAGGGCGGCCTGTCTGTCTGGCTGTTAATAGTGACACTTCTGACATTCGAGACCACCGATATCCTTAACAGTAACACTGTCCATCTTCTTGTTTTTGATATCGTTGTGGAATCGCTCGTATATGCTATAGAATTTGTTACCGGTGCTGTCGGTGTAGTTGAAATTCACCTTGCTCTCGCGGTGGCAGTTCACGCACCATCCCATGCTCAGTTCGGAAACCTGCTGTACCTTGTCCATCTCCTGGATGTTCCCGTGGCAGCTTTGACAGGCCACCTGGCCCACCTTCACGTGCTGCGCGTGGTTGAAGTACACGTGGTCGGGAAGGTTGTGGATCTTGATCCACTCCGGTGACTTGGCGCGTGCGGGATCCCATGTGGCGCCCGGGCCAGGCGTGTAGCCGGCATACTTGAATAATTTGTTGATCTCGGCGGAGCCATTGATCTCGTCACCGTTTTCATCGAAGAGCTTCGGCCCTTTCTCATAAGTTGTCACCGACTTGTGACAGTTCATACAGATGTTGAGCGAAGGAATGCCGGCGTGCTTGCTTTCGGAAGCGCCGCCATGGCAGTACAGGCAGTTGATCTGGTTGAGGCCCGCATGCACCTTGTGTGAAAAATAAATCGGCTGCGTAGGCTGGTATCCCTGCTGGCGGCCGAGTCCTATCGCGCCCTTGCCCACATAATATCCGCCTACAATGAAGAAGACTACTGCGAACAAAGCGATGTATATCTTATTGCGCCAGAATGGTACCGGCTCCGGACGGACGATGCCTTCGCGGTCATCCGACAATTTTTTCAGGTTGCTGTTCACCTGCATCAGGATCAGTGCAACGAGGGCGAGGATAAGGGAAATGATGCCGAAGATCAGCGCGTTACGGTTGGAGGCACCTTCTGCAGGCGGAGCGCCACCGGTTTCTGTTTTCTGACCGGCAACAGGCGCATTTTTAATGTAATCGAAGATGGCGTCAATATCCTTGTCACTGAACTGCGGGAAGCCCGGCATGATAGAGCCCCATTGCTTCTGCAGGCCCTGTGTATATGGATCACCGGCCATGAATGCGCTTGGATTCTTCACCCACTTGTACAGGTTGTCGCGGCCTTCCGCCCACGGCCCGCGGGATTCCACATCTCTCAGCTTCGGACCGGTAAGATCACGGTCGAGACCATGGCAGGTAGCGCAGTTCTGCTGAAACAGCTGCTGGCCGTCCTGGGCATTGATCATATAACAAGAGAGAAAAAAAACGAGTCCTAGCAGTACTTTCCTGGCATTGGATGGTAATTCGTTCATATTGACATATGATCTGAAAATTGTGGATAATTTCCCAAATCGGCAGCAAAAATATGACAGGAACATTACAAAATAGCAACGTTGCAAAAATTTTTTTAACCCGCTACAGGACTGCATTTCAGCCGATTTTGAGATGCAATTTCACAACGCAACAACAGGCCTCCGGGAAAGGGTTTCAATGTTGAAATCTCA
>DASUVB010000213.1:0-3621 GCA_036373835.1 Flavisolibacter sp.
GCCGGCAATTCCCTGGTGGTAGCAGTGGGCGCTGGTCACCTGCCCGGCGATATGGGCGTCATTAACCTGCTCCGGAAACTTGGCTACCGGGTGGAGCCAGTGGAAAACAGAATGATCCGGAAAAAGACGAAGGAAATCTAACCCGCCGGGTACTGCTTCCTTAAAATTGCTCGAGGCCTGAAAAGAAGAAATCTCCCTCAATCTTCGCATTCTCATCGCTGTCGCTGCCATGCACGGCATTTTCACCAACCGACGTGGCATACAACTTCCTGATGGTGCCTTCATCGGCCTTAGCGGGGTCTGTGGCGCCGATCAGCGTCCTGAAATCGGCCACCGCGTTATCTTTTTCCAGGATGGCGGCGATGATCACACCGCTGCTCATGAACTGCACGAGTTCTGCATAAAACGGCCGCTCCCGGTGAATGGCATAAAATTCACCGGCCTTCTCGGTGGTCAGTTTTGTCTGCTTCAGCGCAACGATGCGAAATCCGGCCCTGATGATTTTGTCGAGGATGGCCCCTGCATGCCCGTTCTTCATCGCGTCGGGCTTGATCATGGTAAATGTTCTGTTGCTCATATCTGTTTTTTCAATCGGCGCGAAGATAGAGGTTTTGACGAACCGTTAAACGGTTTGGCCGCCCCGTGTACTTTAACGAGCCAAACCCAAAGATTCTCCTACTTTTGCCGCGCACTTATGCAGCCTGTACACGAGATTTATTCACAGATCGACCAGCCGAGAAAGGTTGTGATCACGATGCACCAGAAACCCGATGCGGATGCCATGGGCTCCGCGCTGGGACTATTTCATTTTCTCCGGCATTTCGGCCACGAGGTCACCGTGATCTCACCAACCAACTGGGCGCGCTGGCTCGACTGGATGCCCGGGTGCGAGGATGTTCTGGATTATGAGCTCACCAGGGTTGAATCAGACCAACACCTTGATGAAGCGGAATGGCTGTTCTGCCTGGATCATAATCATTTCAGCCGGACCAAGACGCTGGCGCCGAAGCTGCAGGCCGTGCAGTGTACCAAGATACTTGTGGACCATCACCAGGAGCCGGACACCCCCTCGTTCCAGTATGGTATTTCCAACACCGCGAAAAGCTCCACCTGCGAAATGATCTATGACATGATCACGGAGTCGGGGCACCGGGATGTGATCAACCAGGTCATCGCGGAATGCCTGTATGCAGGCGTGGTAGCCGATACCGGTTCGTTCCGGTACTCGTCCACCCATGCATCCGTGCACCACATGGTGGCCTACCTCAAGGAACAGGGCCTGCAGCACACAAAAGTTCATGAAGCGCTGTATGACAACTTTCTCGAGAACCGCCTGCGGTTCCTGGGACATGTGCTGACCAACCGCATGGAAATTTTTTACGAGCTGAACACGGCGCTGATCTACGTTTCCAAAATGGAGCTGCTGAAATACGAGATCCGCACCGGCGATACGGAAGGTCTTGTGAATTACCCGCTCTCTATCCAGGGCATCAAGCTGGTCGGCTGCGTCATTGACCGCGACGAAGAGCGCAAGTGGTCTTTTCGCAGCAAGGGGGAATTTGACTGCAATACCTTTGCGCGCAAATATTTCCAGGGCGGGGGACACTACAACGCTTCGGGTGGGAGAGACCTCGCACCCCTGCAGGAAACCGTACAGAAATTCAAAAAAGCGATACAGGAAAATCGTTCATTATTACAATAAAAACAATTCAATGCAAATCCGACAATTCATTCTTGTTTGTGCAGCCGCTGTGCTGGTCTTCGCTTCGTGCAAGCAGGTAGACTTCCAGAAAACAAGCAGTGGTGTTCCGTACAAAGTATTCAGCGAGGGGAAGGGCGATTCCATTAAACTCAATTACGTGGTGCAGTTTGAGGTGATCCAGAAAACGAAGGATACGGTGCTGTTCAGCTCATACAGCCAGAAGACGCCTCAATTCATGCAGGTGCAGCCACCACCGCCAAAAGTTTCTTACGCGGATATTGCCTCAAATGTGATGGAAATTCTTCCAAAACTCCGCAAAGGCGACAGCGTGTACATCACCCAGGTTTCCGATTCCATACTGGCAGGCAATCCCATGGCCGCCTCCAGCCGGATCAAAAAAGGCGACCAGGTGATCACAACACTTCGCATCACCCAGGTTTACAAAACAGTTGAAGAGGCGACAGAAGCCGTGAACAAGGAACGTATCGCCAAGTCAGGTGAAGCAGAGAAGGAAAATCTTGCAAAATTCCGGGCCGATACGGCGGTAACGCGCCAGATGGCTGTTGACAACAAGATCATTGAGGGCCACCTTGCTGCAAATAATATCCAGGCGCAGAAGACCGACTGGGGTGTGTACGTGCAGGTGATCAACCCGGGTCAGGGGCCAAAGCCAACTGCCGGCCAATATGTGAGTGTCAAGTATCGCGGGACTGACCTCGCCGGAAAAGAATTCGACGCGGGTACCTACCCGTTGCAGATCGGGCTTGGTGGATCCATCAAGGGATTTGAAGAGGGCGTGAAGCAGTTTGGCGTTGGTGGCAAGGGAAAGGTATTCGTTCCATCCATGCTCGGCTATGGCCCGACAGGCAGTGCGCCGAAGATCGGACCCAACCAGGTCCTGGTGTTCGAGCTGGAGATCCTCGACATCAGTTCCAAAGCGCCCATGCCGGAAGGCCATTCAAAGGATGACGGCCACGGTCATTAACAGCATTGCAAAAAGTACGAACTTTATACCCACCTGCGTTCGCAGGTGGGTTTTTCAGGTCCCGTTTTTAGTCCATAATCCGGAAAATCCGTGCCTGACCTATTCAAAGTAATAATCAGCCATGTGGCAGCGTAAAGAGCAGTTCTGTGAGCTGCTTTTTATCTGTACAGGCTTTTACAAGCCTGATGGCCTGCACCGCCTCACGTACATCATGAACCCTGAGAATGGAAGCGCCGTTGAGCAGGGCGATGGTATGCAGCACCGTCGTTCCGTTCAGCGCTTCCGCCGCGGTGATGCCGAGTGTCTTGTAGATGGTGCTCTTTCGGGATATGCCTACCAGCACAGGCTTCTCCAGTTGCGCCAGCAAGTGCAACTCGCCCAGCAATGTGAAGTTATGCGCAATGGTCTTACCGAAGCCAAAACCCGGGTCAACAATAATATCGGCGATACCTGCACTGGAAAGTATCGGCAACTGCTGCTGCAGCGAATCAAAAACTTCGCGGGTCACATTTTCGTATTCGGGATTCATCTGCATCGTCTGCGGATGTCCCTTCATATGCATCAATACATAGGGGACGCGCAATGAGGCCACCGTTGAAATGAGTTCATCATCCATCGCGCCCGCACTGACATCGTTCACAATCGATGCGCCGGCGGCTACCGCTTCGGCGGCCACCCGTGCGTAGTACGTATCCACTGATATGAGTTGCCGTGGAAATTCCTTTCTTACGATCTCGATCGCCGGTATCACCCGCTGCAGTTCCTCTTCCACACCCACTGGTTCACTGCCAGGCCGCGTGCTTTGCCCCCCGATGTCGAGAATGGCAGCGCCTTCCGTGATCATTTGGCCGGCACGGAATAAAATGTCGCTGGCGTCGTGCACACGGCTGCCTGCATAAAAAGAATCGGGTGTGATGTTCAGGATACCCATCAC
>DASUVB010000214.1:0-6336 GCA_036373835.1 Flavisolibacter sp.
AGAGGGGAAAAACAGCGCGTACCTGTTTTTTTCAGATGAAGCCCTGTACACCAATACTACAGGGAAAGTAACGGGTGCGGTAATTTCCCGGAGCATCAACGGCGCAGCTTTCAGGGAAATTGGAAAATTGCAGGCGGCAGGTTCCCCTGCAGAATTCAATAACATCGTGGGAGCCGGTGCCTTAAGGAAGATCCAGGCTTTGAAAAACCTGTCATCGGAACAGGAGGCCTGGCAATATGTGCGGTCGCATCCTAAACTCTCGGACTACGGCATCTTCGCAGCCGAGGTTAATTTTATGATAGCCATGGGCGCCGTCTTTGTCGACAATAATCTTGGGAATATACCGGCTGCATCAACCATAAGATATCGCGCCCAGGTCACCACGGCAGGCTCCGCGCAACAGCAGTCGCTGGAAAGCACCATCACAATGGGTTCCGTCCCGGCCATTCAAAAGCCGGTGGTCTCAATGGTCAGCGAGAATGATACGACGGTGATCATCAACTGGACTGCATCGGTACGCGAGTCTGCGGATGCGATGTTTGGAGAAATTTACCGAAAGAAAGGAAATTACGGACCTTTCGAATTCGTTGGCAGGACGATGGCCAATAAGGACCAGCGCCAGCAGACGATAACGTATTCATGGTACGACAAAGTGCAACCGGATATCCAGTTTTATTATGTTGTGGTACCGGTGACGCTGGTCGGTCTCCCTGGTCCCGCATCAGATACTGCATCAGCTATCAGCAGGAATTTCCGCGGCATCGACCAGGCCAGTTTCATGACGGCTACCGACACCACGAGTGGCATATCGTTGAAATGGAATGAAATAAACACCACCTATTTCTCGGGGTTGGTGATAGAAAGAAGCAAAGACCCGAAAAGCGGTTATGCAACACTGGACACGATCGCTTCAGGACAAACCTATTACCTGGACGACCGCATCCTTCCCAACATTCAGTACCACTACCGCATCCGTATGATCACCCTTCGGCACCAGGTACTGGAACCTTCTGCCTTTGCTTCCGCGATCCACAAGGGAATGAACTCCTTCATTGAAGCACCGGAAGACCTGCGCGCGGATGGTAACCGCGTTGGTATTCGGCTGGCCTGGAAACGCACGCGGGATCCGCAGGTTGCAGGCTATTATGTGTATCGCATGCATCCCGACAGCACCGGCTGGGACCTGGTTTCTAACCTGGTCGCAGACAGCTCCTTCTTTGACAGCTCAGCAAGGAACAGCCGCTTCCAGTACCGCTATACGGTGCGTGCGGTAAACTTCGATGACGTAAAAAGCGAGCAAAGCAACATCGCTTTCGCCCGCGCGGATACGCCTGCTGAAGTCATCGCACCGACCGGCCTTCAGGTAGCTGCTGATGGACAGCGCGTGTTGTTACGGTGGAACGATACCAGGCAAAGCGACCACCAGGTGCTTGGTTTTAATGTCTACCGTCGAAAGGGATCCGGTAATGCTCCATCCGACATGTCAGCGGCCGGCCTCATGAGGGCAGGTTATGAAAAAGTGAATGAGCCGCCTGTTGCCGTATCAGCATATACTGATAATGCTGTATCCGCAGGCAGCTACCAGTACACGGTTACCGCGGCAGATGCATTCGGAAAAGAGAGTGATGCCACTGCAATTCTGCCGGTAGTTGTGGACCCGGCCATGGTACCGCCGGTTGCAGAAATTTATGCCCGTTCGGTGAAGAACGGGATCGTAGTGAGTTGGGATGCGCCCGTGCAGCAGGGAATTACCGGTTATGCAGTGTACCGTAGAACGCCGGACAAGTCTGCATATGAAAGGATCGCGACCATTCCTGCTGCGCAGCTATCATACACAGACACGAAAGCACAAAAAGGAAGCCTCTATTTCTATATTGTGAAAACGATCGCCGGCAATACTGAAAGCGTCGGCAGTGGTGAAAAGGGAGTACGCTGGTAAGCTGCGCTGTTTGAAGTTTGATGTTTAATGTTTGAGGACGGTTCTGGGGATCGCACGTATCATCTTACATCTTTCCGGTCCTAATATTCAGCATACGCTGCAACTAAGCACACAAATCAAACCTCAAACCTCAAACCATTAATCTGTTTAGATATTAAAAGCTGTCTCAACAATCTCTCCCTGCTCCTGCGCATGGATCTTGCTGTAACCGGTAGCCGTAGCCGCACTGGGTTGTCGGCTGATGATACCATAGTTGATCGATTTCAGATTCATCTGCAGGAATGATGCTGCGCCCATGTTCAGCGGTTCTTCCTGGACCCAGAACCACGTGGCCCGGCTGTATTTCCGGTACAATGATTCGAGTTGCTTTAACGGCATCGGGTATAATTGCTCCAGTCGAATGATGGCAACATCTTTTCGATCATCCTTCTGCTGCCTTTCCGCCAGGTCAAAATATACTTTACCGGAACAGAACAGCACCTTTTTAACCTGCGAAGCATCCTGGATAAACGCATCATCCATCACCTCGCGGAAACCGCCGTTGAGAAATTCGCTCATATGCGAATAGGTGCCGGGGTGGCGGAGATTAGCCTTCGGTGCAAAATTCACCAGCGGCTTCCGGAACGGCCATGCCAGTTGGCGCCGCATGACATGGAACAGGTTTGCCGAGGTTGTGATATTTGTGATCACCATGTTCAGCTCAGCACACATCTGCAGGAATCTTTCCAGGCGCGCGCTGCTGTGCTCGGGTCCCTGCCCTTCATAACCGTGCGGCAGCAGCATCACCACGCCATTCATGCGGAGCCACTTCGTTTCCGCCGAAGCTATAAACTGGTCGATGATAATCTGCGCACCGTTACCGAAATCGCCGAACTGTGCCTCCCATAACACCAGGGCATTGGGATTCGCCGACGCATAGCCGTATTCGAAACCAAGCACGGCATACTCGCTCAGCAGCGAATTATATATCCGGAACTGGCCCTGTTTTTCCTGCAACTGGTTCAGGCGATTGTATTCCTTGTTATTGGTCTCGTCATAGATGATACCATGCCGGTGCGAAAATGTCCCCCGCTTCACATCCTGCCCGCTCATGCGCACATCCTTTCCTTCCACCAGCAGGCTGGCATACGACAGCAGTTCCGCTGTAGCCCAGTCAACACGCTGCTCCGCATTGAACAGTTTCATTTTATCCTGCAATATCTTCTCCACTTTCCGTAACGGCTTGAATCCTTCCGGCCATTTCATCAACCCGCCAAGCAGGTTTTTGAAAGTATCCTCGGACACCGATGTAACCGGGGACTGGTCGAAATCTTCGACGGAAGCCCTTCGCAGGCTGCGCCACCACTGCTCGGGCGGCTGGTAGCTGTATGGCAATGGATTCTGCTTTACCTCATCGAGCCTTTCCTGCAGGTCCGCCCAGAATTTCTTTTCCATTTCCTTTGCAAGTTCCTGCGCATCGTTTGCACCATTCTTCAGCAGGTATTGCACATATTCTTCGCGTGGGTTGGCATGTTTATCGATCAGTGCGTACAGCTGCGGCTGTGTGAACTTCGGATCATCTCCTTCGTTATGCCCATGGCGCCGGTAACACACCATGTCAATAAAAATGTCCGAGTTGAACTCCTGGCGGTAGCGCGTGGCGATCTCCACGCACTTCACCACAGCCTCGGGATCGTCACCATTCACATGAAGCACGGGTGCCTGTATGGTGGCAGCAACCGAGGTCGAATAATCGGAGCTCCGGGCATCATCAAAGTCGGTGGTGAAGCCGATCTGGTTATTGATGATAAAATGCATCGTACCTCCGGTATAGTAGCCGTTCAGGTTACTCATCTGGATGATCTCATACACGATGCCCTGTCCTGCCACCGACGCATCGCCATGTATCAGGATCGGCAGCACTTTGTCGAAATCAGAATTATAAAGGACATCAGCCTTTGCGCGCGCGTAGCCCAGCACCACGGGATCCACTGCTTCCAGGTGTGAAGGATTGGCCGTCAGCTTCAGGTGCATTTTTTTGCCGGTGGCGGTTTCCACCTCGCTGCTGAAGCCGAGGTGATATTTCACATCACCGCTTCCCATGGTCTGGTCGGGTATGGCCGTCCCTTCAAATTCGCTGAATATCTGCTCATAGGTCTTACCCAGGATGTTCGCCAGGATGTTCAGCCTGCCGCGGTGGGCCATTCCAATCACCGCTTCCTGCACACCATATTCTGATGCAACATTCAGCATGGCGTCAAGGGCTGCAATAGTGGTCTCGCCGCCTTCCAGGGAAAACCTTTTCTGGCCGATATATTTTGTATGCAGGAATTTTTCAAAAATGACTCCCGCGTTTAATTTGTCCAGGATGCGACGCTTCTGGTTGATCGGCACCGGTTGAAGCAGCGTTGTCTCCACTTCGCGCTGCAGCCAGTCGATGCGCTGCTGGTTAACAATATACTGGTATTCGATGCCCACATGCCCGCAGTAAATGTGTTGCAGCTTTTCAAGGATCTGCCGGAGGGGCGCATTGCGAAGTCCAACCAGGTCACCGGCTGCGAAACTTGTGTCCAGGTCTGCATCCGAGAGGCCAAAAAAATGAAGATCGAGGTTGGCTCCACGATCTTTCCTGGGACGGATCGGGTTTGTTTTTGCCACCAGGTGGCCTTTCTTACGATAAGCGTGTACCAGGCTGAAAACAGCAAATTCCTTGGAAAGGTCTGTTTCGCCGGGGACTACCGCCGCCGCCGCTGACGGTGCTGCATGTCCATTGCCATGTGACATGGCAAAGTCAAATCCTTCAAAAAATTTACGGTATTCGGGGTCCACACTGTCCGGGTTCTGCACGTAATCGCGGTACAGGTTTTCGATATATGCCGGGTGGGAATGGGTGATATAGGAAAAATCCTTCATGAAAGGAGGTTTTATTGCTGCAGGCAGCATTTCGGGGGGCAAATATCGTGTAAAAGTTCAAGTTTGACGGCTCAACGCGCGATGGATTCGCAGTACGACTGTCCCTGCACCCCTGGCTATGAGTCGCCGCAGCCGTGCATTTTGACAAAATTTTTCCTTATTAATTTTCCAGTCTGCCGGCATCGCCTTACCTTTGCCAACCGTTATAAACACTACTTCATGGCTAATCACAAGGCAACAAAGAAAGATGTACGTCAGTCCGCAAAGCGTCGCGAGCGCAACCGGTATTATGGCAAGACCACCCGGAACGCGATCCGTGACCTGAGAGAGATCACCGAAAAGGCTGCGGCCGGTGAAAAAACACCTGAAGTAATCTCCATGATCGACAAACTGGCTAAGCGTGGTGTAATCCATAAGAATAAGGCGAGCAACCTGAAAAGCAAGCTGGCAAAAAGGCTGAACACCCTGGCTTAATTGGCCCACTCAAAATAGATTTACCCCTGGATTCCAGGGGTTTTTTGTTTCCGGGCTACATCGCCCCGCGGCGCTGCTACAAATGGATATTGTGCGTTAATTCAGTTGCATAACGGTAATTCCGCTGGACCCCCGGGATATTCCAGTTGTTGAAAAGATACCAGCCGTTGAAATCCGTTGGGCCGTTTACTTCGTGCCAGCCCCAGTTCATATGCATCCACAGGTAGCTGAAACACGGGTTGCGAAGCTCCCGGTAGCCGTCGCAGATCCATTCATGGCAATTGCTGTATTTCCAGAAAAACAACCAAACCCGCTGCCGGGACGCACAACCTGCAAGAATAACAGGCCAGCCTGAATCCAGGTTTTGGAGCACACTCAGGTAAGAGGAGGAAGCATACGGTCCCCGGTGGGCTGATGAAAATCCAAAGCGCCCCACGAGAGCACCGGGTATCCTGGACCCATCCGCAAACGAACCATGGCACTGGTAATCCATATCCACGCTTTCGGGCCGCCCGATATCCCGCATGAGCCTTTGCACCTCGGAATTTCCAAACGCCAGTGGCATTGAACCATAATCATACTGATAAACGGTGACCGGCTGCCAGAAGCGGACTACCTGCGCCATGGCGGTGGCGATACAACCCGTCCATGCGTTTGGAGCGTTACATTGCGGATTGACGCAACCCATAGATGGACACAGGTTATTAAAGGTGCACCCCTGCCCCCACGTTGTCTGGATCAACGGGCCTTTATTCACTACGGTCCACTGCGCGTCACAATCGGGATCACTGCTGATATCAGGAAACCGGTACTGCGCTGAGTCCAGGGTGATACCGGTTTCTTTGAACAATTGTCGCCAGGCCGCATATCCCCGGGCGGTGTTGTCATATACGCCATCGCGTAAGAACCGGATGTCCTCAAGTTTTTTCCAGAACCATTCGGCAAGCATCCCCGGAACAGAATCCGTGGAAGTCACGCGTCCCCGTTCTATCCAGGCACACACCGGCTCATGCCGGAACTCGGCCGAGATC
>DASUVB010000215.1:0-2312 GCA_036373835.1 Flavisolibacter sp.
CAAGCGATTCGTTGATCTCGTGAAGGTGCTGGTGCGTCAGGGTCTTGTAGGACTGGATGTTGTTGGCGCGCCAGCTGAAATGCGACGTTTGTGACATGCTTTGCCCGGCGCCGGTGGAGCCGGTGATACCCGTCGTATACACATCGGTCAGCAACCCGGCTTTAGCCAGCGGGAGGAGTCCAAGCTGTATCGCTGTAGCAAAACAACCGGGGTTGGCGATATTCTGGGATTCACGGATGCGTTCGCGGTTGATCTCCGGGAGACCATATACGAACTGCCTGTTGCCCGTGACCGACGTTTCTGAGAGCCTGAAATCGCTGGACAGGTCAATGATGCGCGTATCATCCGGCACGGGGTTGTTCTCCAGGTACCTGCGCGATTCCCCGTGACCCATGCAGAGAAAAATGACATCTGCGTCCCCGGTGGTATCCGTGAACCGGAGGTCCGTTTCTCCGTCCAGGTCTCCGTGTACCGATGCAACCGGCCGGCCCGCATTGCTGCGGCTGTGCACAAAGGCTATATCGCAGTTATCATGATTCAGCAGCACGCGGATGAGCTCACCCCCGGTGTACCCGGCGCCGCCCAGGATGCCTGCGCGAATTTTCCCTGTATGGTAATGTGGTGTCGACAATTATTTCCTGTTTGCGTGTATGCTGTTCCAGATCGTGGTCTGGTTTCCAAAGATCCTGCTGAAGCCACGTACATCCTCACCGGTCCATCCTGTGTTCATCTCACCATACTTTCCAAAACGGCTGCTCATCAGGTCAAATTCCGATTCAATGCCATTCACCTGGAAGCGGTATGGGAACAGTTGCACAAACACGTCGCCCGTGACTGCCTGCTGCGACTGGCTGAAGAATGCCTCGATATCACGCATCACCGGGTCAAGGATCTGTCCTTCGTGGAGCCAGTTCCCGTAAAACTGCGCCAACTGGTCTTTCAGGTTGAGCTGCCACTTCGTGAGCACGTGCTTTTCCAGTGCATGGTGGGCTTTAATGATCACCATCGGCGCCGCCGCTTCGAAACCTACGCGCCCCTTGATCCCGATAATGGTATCACCCACATGGATATCCCTCCCGATGCCGTAAGGCGCGGCGATGGACTGTAAATGAATGATGGCATCAGAAGGATGGCTGAAAGCCTGGTCATTCACATGTGTCAGCTCGCCTTTGACAAAGGTAAGCTTCACTTCCTCCGACCCGTCGCGTGTGACCTGCACCGGCCATGCCGTTTCCGGCAGGTAGCCGCGCGAGCCCAGTGTTTCCCTGCCGCCGATGCTGGTTCCCCAAAGTCCCTTGTTGATGGAATACATGGACTTCTCAAAATTCATCTCCACGTTCTTTGCCTTCAGGTACTCAATTTCCTGTTCCCGGCTCAGCCTGAGATCGCGGATCGGCGTATAAATGCGGACACCGGGGATCATGATCTGGAAGATCATATCAAACCTGACCTGGTCATTGCCGGCGCCTGTGCTTCCGTGTGCCACGGCGTTGGTGCCTGTCGTTTTCACGTGCTGCGCGATGTGCAGCGCCTGTACCAGCCGCTCGGCACTTACGCTGAGCGGGTAGCTGTTGTTTTTAAGAACATTTCCGAAAACCAGGTAGCGAATGATGCGGTCATAATAATCCCGCACGGCGTTGACGGTGGTATGTGAAGCAACACCCAGCCTGTACGCATGGGCCTCGGTCTCACGCAGTTCTTCTTCGGTAAAACCACCGGTATTCACAATAATGCTGTGCACTTCAAATCCCAGGTCGTCGCGCAGGTATTTTACACAAAATGAAGTGTCCAGTCCGCCACTGAATCCCAGTACGATCTTCTGCCCGGAGCCGGGACGTGGTGATGAGGGATCGGTCATGCAGGCTAAAAATTAAACAGGTTAAATATGGTTACTCTCATTTTGCGGTTGCCATTGCGGTCATGCTTCCGGAATCGTTTCAGGAATTTGCTCTGCTTGATCTTCAGCAGCCGTTCGTACACCTTGCTCTTCTTTTCAAAATGCTCCTTTGTTTCCTCCGGCTCATAATGATCTTTGGGGTCATACAGCATCGCCGTACACAGGCAATTCTTCCGATCCTTGCTCATGAGGATATCGTAGTTCACACAACTTTTGCAGCCAGCCCAGAATTTCTCATCCTGTGTCAGCTCCGAATAGGTGACGGGTTCATAACCGAGATCGCTGTTGATCTTCATCACCGCCAGTCCTGTCGTAAGCCCGAAGATCTTCGCTTCCGGGTATTTTTCGCGGCTCAGCCTGAAGATCCGTTCCTTGATCGCTTTCGCCACACCACTTTTGCGGAATGCCGGGGAAA
>DASUVB010000216.1:0-2608 GCA_036373835.1 Flavisolibacter sp.
CGGACTTAATGATCGCGATCTCGTAGTCGTTCACGTACACCACCTCCTTGGTATATTCCACGATCGGGGAGGCGTCGGACGCCAGGAAATGTTCATTTTTCCCGATGCCGATCACCAGCGGGCTACCCTTGCGGGCTGCGATCAGCGTGTCGGGGTTTTCCTGGTCAATAAGCACGATGACATAGGCGCCCACAATCCGTTTCAGGGCAATCCGGACGGCTTCTTCCAGCGAGGAATTGTTGTTCTCGCGGATGTCCTCAATGAAGTTGAGCAACACCTCTGTATCCGTATCGCTTTTGAAAGTATATCCTTTACGCAGGAGCTCATTTTTCAGCTGGTTGTAGTTTTCGATGATGCCGTTATGGATCATCGAAAGCTTGCCCGTGTTGGAAATGTGGGGATGCGCATTACGGTCGTTGGGTTCCCCATGGGTTGCCCAGCGCGTATGGCCGATGCCGATATGCGCATGGAGGTCTTTTCCCTGGAGCAGCTCTTCGAGGTCGGCTACCTTGCCTTTCTTTTTATACACTTTGAGACCGCTGTTCAGCAATGCCACGCCCGCGCTGTCGTAGCCGCGGTATTCCAGTCTTTTCAGGCCTTTAAGGATCACAGGGTAAGCTTCACGAGGTCCGATATAAGCAACGATGCCACACATAATTATTATTTATTTGACGTTCTTCCGGGACCATTACACGGAATAAATTCCTTGCCAGACTTGCCAGGTGCCGTTGAATTAACGTAAGTGTTGCGAAAATCAGCAAAAAGACCGAGAGTCCAAAAATTTGAGCCTACAGCAGCTTGCCGCTCAGGATCAGGTACGCGACCGAAAAATAGATGATCAGCCCCGTGACATCCACCAGCGTGGCCACGAAGGGCGTGGAGGAGGCTGCCGGATCGGCACCCAGCTTTTTCAGGATCAGTGGCAGCATGGAACCCATGAGGGTTCCCCAGAGTACGACGCCGATCAGGGAAATGCCGATGGTGAAAGCGATGCTGAGATAATATTGTCCAAAGGTTTGTGAGAACATGTGCCAGATGGAAATGACGCCGATCCCCATAATGCACAGCGTAAGACCCAGCAGCACACCTGAAAAGATCTCGCGCCGCATGATCCGCCACCAGTCGGCGATCGAGATCTCGCGCAGCGCCATGGCCTGGATGATGAGGGTAGCTGCCTGTGAGCCGCTGTTGCCACCGCTCGAGATAATGAGCGGAATAAAAGTAGCCAGAACGACCGCCTTGGCGATTTGGTCCTCGAACTGGTGCATCGCCGAAATGGTCATCAGCTCACCGATAAAGAGCACCAGCAGCCACACGATCCGCTTTTTGAAAAGCTTCATCAGTGGGATCTCCAGGTATGGCTGCTCCAGGGCTTCGGTACCCCCGATCTTCTGGATGTCCTCCGTGAACTCTTCGCTCGCCACCCACAGGATATCATCGATGGTGACGATGCCCAGCAGCTTGTTGCTGTTGCTGACCACCGGCAGGGCAACGCGGTTGTTCATCTTGAACACTTCGTTGGCTTCCTCCTGGTCCTGGTAGGCTGAAAGGGAAATAACGCGGTCATCCATCAGCTCCTTCACTTTCTGGTGCGGTGCTGCGAGGATGAACTCCCGGATCCTGATATCATCCAGCAATTCTCCCTTTTCGTTGATCACGTAAATGACGTCAATGGTTTCGCTGTTCTTGCCGACGCGCCTCACGGTCTCCAGCACCTGCTGCACGGTATTGGTCTCATACACATACACGTAGTCCGGCGTCATCAGCCTCCCGACACTGTTCTCGGGGTAACCGAGAAGCGACAGCGTGATCTTCCGTTCTTCATTGTCGAGCAGCTTGATGAGCTCACGCACAGCGTTGCTCGGCAGCTCCTCCAGGAAGTCGGTGCGGTCATCCGGTGGCAGCTCGTTCAGAAGTTCCGCGGTCTTGCCCGGGTCAAGTGTCTGTATGATGTTTTTCTGGTTGGTGAAGTCGAGTATCTTGAATACGCCTGCCGCGCGGTGCACCGACATCGCGGCGATGATCTGGCTGTCGTATTCCGGCAATTCATAGATGAGGTCCGCAACGTCGCTGATATTCTGGTGATCCAGGAAATCATGCAGCTCCTGCCCGTTGCCCGATTGTATCACCTGCTCGAACTGCTCTTTTAAAACCTCAACTGTCATGCCGCCAAAATTACTGATACAATCTTGTCGGCAGAACTGTAAAATTATTTCTGTAATCTTATCCGGTGAAGCCTGTCACTTTTATATCTGATGCCATTTACGTGGCAAAGGCCGGCAGCATGGGGCGCGGTGTATTCGCGCGGCAGTCCATCAGGAAAAATGTTATCCTTGAGATTGCGCCGGTCATCGTGATGACCGGTGAAGACAGGACGCTGCTTGACCAGACCTTGCTGCACGACTACATTTTCGAGTGGGGGGATGACGGGAAGGGTTGTTGCATGGCCCTCGGTTATGTGCCGATCTACAACCATTCCTACGAGGCCAACTGCGAATATGAAATGCATTTCAACCGGGAAACCATTACGGTAAAAACCGTCCGCCATATTGATGCGGGGGAGCAACTGTTCATTAACTACAATGGCGATTGGAACAACCCGAAGCCC
>DASUVB010000217.1:0-2534 GCA_036373835.1 Flavisolibacter sp.
TTAATGACCTCACCAGTCTGGGGATTACGGCCATTGCGGGCAGCGCGCTTGGAAACTGAGAAAGTACCGAAACCTACCAGTGTTACCTTGCCTCCGCCTTTCAGTGTTTTTGTTACAGCTTCTACGAAAGAGTCAAGAGCAGCATTAGCCTGAGTTTTGGTTACGCCGGCATCATCGGCGATTTTGTTGATCAATTCAGCTTTGTTCATAGTTGATTTTTTAAAAATTGTACAGCAACAAATTTAGACGGTTTTTCAAACCAACAAAATTATTTTCCTCATTTTTTAATTTTTACTCAAACCGCTGAAAGCCGCATTTGGCAAGGGTTTCAGGCGATGATACTATTTCAGATAAATGGATGGTGAAAAATCTGTCAGCGGAAACCCTTATGCAGTAAGGCTTTGTTGAAGTTGTGCTGTGAAACATAGCAGGGGCAAGGGTTTCAGGCACTTCAGGCATGAAATTTTTACAGGCTGAATCCTGGTGATTTGTGCACAATTATTGCACAACTTCCATGACACTCCTGAACGCGATGAAGCTGTCCCCCCACTTGTCAAAACCCTTCTTTCGCATGGCGGCCGAGTGAATGGCGATATACCTGTTGTAGTCAGATTTGGAGGCAGCATCGTATTGAACGGCAAAAGTCGGCCCCTCCGATTCATCCACTTCCAGCAGCCGCAATACACGGTGTCCGGTGAAACAACCGGTGGATATCACATCGGGGATGTGCTCTTCCAGCAGCCATTGCAGCCAGGATTCTGCAATACGCGCGGAAACCTGGATGGTGACATTATAGATGATCATGCGTTCAGTTTTTCTATGTCAATCTCTGCGTAAGTGGGACAATGATCGCTGTGCTTCACATCAGGATAGATCTCTGCATCTTTCAGGTAGGGACGGAGCGGCTCCGTTACACTGATGTAATCAATGCGCCATCCCTTGTTGGCCAGGCGAACCGACGGGAAGATCTGGCTCCACCAGGTGTAACGGTGCGGCTCGCTATGAAAGACCCGAAACGTATCGATCCACCCGTTGCTGTAAAATTTGTCCATCCACGCACGTTCTTCGGGGAGGAAGCCGGTTGTTTTGCGGTTCCCGGCAGGATTGTGAATGTCGATCTCGCGGTGCGCAATGTTATAATCACCACAGAGGATGATGTAGGGATGCGTTTTGCGCAGCTCCTGTACGTAATCAAAAAATTCATCGAGCCAGCGGTATTTGTACCCCTGCCTTTCCTCGCCTGATGTTCCGGAAGGGAAATATGCATTGATCAGCCGCACCTTTCCGAAATCCATTTGCAGTACGCGTCCTTCGTCGTCGCTCACCTGGTGGCCGGTGCCGCATGAAACATTATCCGGCCTTGTTTTCGTAAATACGGTAACGCCGCTGTACCCTTTCTTCTTTGCGCAGAACCAGTGGTCTTCGTAGCCAAGGTCGTTGAAGAGCCGGGAAGCAACATCGGCCTGTTGTGCCTTGTTTTCCTGCACGCAGATCACATCAGCCGGGTGCGTCTGCAGCCAGTCAACAAATCCTTTTTTAATGGCGGCGCGGATGCCGTTCACATTATAGCTGATGATCTTCATGGCGCAAAAGTAAGGGAGGACCATTGATGCTGAAATTTTCAAAATAATGAAGGAACGTGGCTATTTTTAGTAGCTACATATGGAAAAGGAGCAGAAGCCGGTAACACATGAGCCCATCATCCCTGCCAAGGAGCATGTGTACCTCGATGGTCCCAAGAGCAGGTCGTACGAGCTGCATTTTGCATGGAAGGTGTTCCAGGAATTTATGCGCACGTTCCGGACGCTCCATTTCATCGGTCCCTGCATCACGGTATTCGGTTCCGCACGGTTCAGGGACGACCACCCATACTACGAAGCCGCACGCGAGTTCGGGAAGCGGATCGCCATGATGGGCTTTACCACAATGACAGGTGGTGGGCCGGGCATCATGGAAGCGGCAAACCGTGGCGCGTTCGAGAATGGCGGCATGTCGGTAGGATGCAACATCCGGCTGCCATTCGAGCAGGCGCACAACAAATACATGCACCGGTGGATGACCTTCGAATATTTTTTTACGCGCAAGGTGATCCTGGTGAAGTACTCCTACGCGTTCATCATCATGCCGGGCGGTTTTGGTACCATGGATGAATTCTTTGAAACGCTGACACTGATCCAGACAAAGACGATCACCAGCTTCCCGATCGTGATGTTTGGAAAGGAGTATTACAAGGAACTGATGGAAGCCATTCACGACATGGCAAAAAAAGGCACCATTTCAGAGGAGGACCTGACACTGTGCCTGCTGACGGACGATATCGACGAGGCCATGTCGCACATCCGCAAATTTATCCAGTCGAACTACACCGTGAAACCGCGCAGGCGAAAATGGTGGCTGTTTGAAAAACGATAATTATGAAAAAGATTTTTACCGCAGCATTCCTGCTGCTGAATGTACAGCTGATGGCGCAAAATTTCACCGTCTTATCCCCGGACAACAGGATCCGCCTGGATGTGGTTCTTGATGGCGAGGGT